>NZ_JACVZN010000002.1:0-195049 GCF_017151895.1 Staphylococcus sp. EG-SA-15
ATACATTAGTTACTACTTTTCCAGTATTACCTGTTCTAGTCATTAAAATATCTTCTTTATTTGCAATTACTGATTGAGGGGGATTTTCGATAAAATATTTAGTTTGACTATTTGGTCTTAAAAATTCGTTTGTTATATAAAAATACAACTCTGGAGAATATTCAGTTTTACGTTCATTAATAGCAATCTGTAATCCTTGATTTATTTTAGTAAAATCAGCAAATTGCTTCTCTTCCCATTCGCCTTCAAACCCTGGGAATCTCAACTCTGGCACATTTTTCTTTTGTGTATTACTCATCTTTCAACACCCCAAGCTCTTTCAGGTATGCATTGATTTCTTGTTCGATTTCTGCGATTTCTTTGTCGATATTTTTCAAATCTTGTTGGACTTGATCTAAATCAATCGGTGCTTCTTCTTCGAATGTATCAACATATCGCGGTATGTTTAAGTTGTAATCGTTATCGGCGATCTCTTGTAATGTCGCGCTGTAGCTATATTTATCAATCGTTTCTTTACGCTTATATGTGTCTATAATACGTTCGACTTGGGCATCGCTTAAATGGTTTTGATTTTTTCCTTTTTCAAAATCATTGGATGCATCGATAAATAATACATTGTCGTCTTGTTGGCGACATTTTTTAAATACTAAGATACATGTTGGAATACTTGTCCCATAGAAAATATTCGCTGGCAAACCAATCACGGCTTCTAAGTAGTTCTTTTCTTCTATTAAATAACGACGAATGACACCTTCGGCAGCACCTCGGAATAATACACCATGCGGTAGTACAACTGCCATGGTACCTTCATCGTCTAGGTAATGTACCATGTGTTGAATAAAGGCAAAGTCTGCTTTGGATTTTGGCGCAAGCTTGCCGTAACCACTAAAGCGTTCGTCATTTTCAAACTTTGAATCAGCTGTCCATTTCGCACTATATGGTGGGTTCGCAATAACCGCATCAAATGTATTGCCTAAAAAGGCTGGATTTTCCAACGTGTCATCATTGCGGATATCGAAGTTCTCATAGCGCACATCATGTAACAACATGTTCATACGCGCCAAGTTGTATGTAGTATTGTTACGTTCTTGTCCGAAATAACGATACACTTGTGTCTCTTTACCAACACGTAACAGTAATGAACCTGAACCACATGTTGGGTCATACACGTGACGTAATTTATCTTTACCGTCTGTGACAATCTTCGCCAGTATCTTAGATACTTGTTGTGGTGTATAGAACTCACCTGCTTTTTTACCCGCTGTCGCCGCAAAGCGCCCGATAAGAAATTCGTATGCATCACCTAACATATCAATTTCCATATCACTGTGAACAAATGGTAAATCGTCAAGATTAACCATGACTTTGGAAATTAGTGCAGTACGTTCTTTGACATTGTTACCTAGTCGCGTTGAACTCAAATCCATATCGCTGAACAGACCGATAAAGTCATTTTCACTTTCTTCACCTAGCGTTGATGTTTCAACTTTACGAATCGCCGTCGCCAAATGTTCGATATCGAAATCTTGCGTTTCAATTTCACGAATCATCGCACTGAATAAATCTTGTGGCTCAATGAAGTAACCGACTTGATCAATTAATTCTGCTTTTAAGTCTTCACGGTATTCTTCGTCTGCCCATGCTTCTTGATACGTGATGTCTTCACCTGACAAGGCATCTGCGTATTCTTGTTCCGCTTTTTCGGATAAGAAGCGATAGAAAATCAAGCCTAAAATGTAATTGCGGAATTCACTCGCATCCATATTCCCTCTTAAATCATTCGCAATCGACCATAATTTTTTATGTAATTCAGCTTGTTGCTGACGTTGTTTTTCAGTAATAGACATGTGATTCCTCCGCCTTTGAATAAGTAATTTATCTCTTTGTGTAATAGATTTATTATAACATTTGGTTATGTTGCGATGTTGAGAATTTTGATGTTGGTGGTGGGAATTTTACCTTTATGGAGATTGGGATAGGATTCATGACACACAAACAAAAACGGCTTAACGACGATATCGATTGATGCATCCTTTTTGTATAAGCTATGCGCACCAATTTACATTTCACCGTTAAGCCGCTTCAATTACTTTTAATTATTTACTTTAAGTTAACTTCAATATCTTTAATTTGTTTGCTTTCTATGACTTCCCCCATATATTTAAATTTTAATTTAGACCTTAAATCAAGGTTATAAAAACTGCCATCTTTCAAGCTAATTTTGACCCTACCATCTTTTGAGATTGTTTTATAAAGTCCGTATTTTTCAATTAGATGCTTTCTCAACTTATAATCCAGCTCTTTTAATGTTATTTTTTCTTTTTTAATGTAATAAGGGTAACCTTTCACAAAAGCATCTTCACCCTTTTCTTTTGAAATATTTAATATTGGGGCACTGACAACTCCAGATGTTTTATTATTCTGTATTACACCACCAACAGTATAAAATATATCGTGCTTATCTCTTTTTTCTTGAACAAAGAAAACATCTAACCCCTCATAACTACGCTGTTGAAATTTACTTTTATCATTTCCAGGCAGTAAAACTTGAATCTTAATACCTCTAAACTTAAAACGTAAGTTGTTTTTACCATGTTTCAAAGCACTAATATTTTTCATTTCCATAGTCTTTCCAGTGTAGTATCGGTATAGTGCCTCCTTGTCATGTTTATTTACTGACTTTTGATTTTGTTTTGCATGACCTGAATGAACTTCTGTTGTTAAAGTTCCTGTTGTTAAAATTCCTAAAGCTAATGTTGCTTTTGCTAATGCTGTAAATTTCATATTTATTTGCTCCAATCTTAATATATTGGATTGTTTTCATTACGTAATTTGAATCATACATTTTTATTATAACGTGCATCGTTTCATACGATAATTAACCTCGATTTAAATATACTTGAATTATTCTTAATGAAAAACAAATATATTTTAATGTTCAGGTTAAATGACTTTCATTATTTCATTTAGTTGTTTTACCGGATTATCGATTACTACAACTGATGATGTTACTCTGTTCTGCTCTTTGAATTACAAAAACAACTTAACAACAGTAATGTATTTAACACAGTTCCTTATATAAGGACACAAATGCCAATTCACATTTTGTCGTTAAGTCGCTTCTTAAGTTATTATACTTAATTAATTCAAATTCACTTCAATATTTTTAATTTGCTTACTATCCATTACATCAAACATACGATCAAAACTTAATTTTTCACTTAAATCAATTACATATTTCTTTTCGTCTTTCATATTAATAACGATTCTACCTTTATCTGACGCGCCTTTATACAATCTATATTTTTCGACTAACATTTTTCTTATTTTAAAATCCAGTTCCTTCAACGATACTTCTTCCTTTTGAATAAAGAACAACTCATTTATCGAAAAGCCATGTTTAGGATCGATTTTTTTAACTTGTAGACTTGGATTACTTACAAATCCAAACACTGATCTCACATTTTTCTTTGTTATACCGCCAACGCTATATATGCCACCTTTTATATCTATTAATTCAGGTACTGCAAAGACATCAAGGCCATGTGTTTTTTCTTTATATTTATTTTTATCGTCACCAAGTAAAAATACTTTAAAAGCTTTATTTCGTTGTTTAAAGTTTAAAACGTTAGAGCCATAGTAATCTTCGCTTTTAACACTAATATTTGTTGGTTCAAAACTTTCTTCAGAATAGTATTGATGTAGCATATTGATATAATATTTGCGTTGTGTCTCATCAAGTTCTACTTTCGCGTGAACAGCTTTACTTTCTGTTGTAAACACACCTGTAGTTAATATTCCTAATGCTAATGTTGCTTTTGCTAATGCTGTAAATTTCATATTTATTTGCTCCAATCTTGATATATTGGATTGTTATTATTACGTAATTTGAACTATCTGTCTTTATTATAAGGTGCATCAAAACAGACTGACATTAACGCTCATTTAAATAAACTTGAATCATTATTAATGAAAATCAAACGTATGTTAACATTCGTATTAACTGATTTTTAATAGCAACATAAATTTTTTTAGGGGAATCATTGTTCTTTCCGATTAGTTTTAGATCTTAAGTTATTCGATACAAAGTGTACAAAAAAGCAGCTTAATAACGTAGTCAATGTTCGATATGTTTTTATTATTAAAACACGTATCAAAATCATTAAACATGGGATTATTAAACCGCTTCTTAAGCTTTCATTCTATATATATCATTGATTATTTCAAATTCACTTCGATGTTTTTAATTTGTTCACTATTAATGACATCTGCCATACGCTCGAAACCTAATTTATCACTTAAATCAATTTCATACTTATTTTCATCTTTCATATTAATAACAATTCTACCTTTATCAGCTGCCCCTTCATACAATTTGTATTTTTTAATTAACAGTTTTCTTATTTTGAAATCAAGTTCCTTCAATGATACTTCTTCCTTTTGAATAAAGAAAAATTCATCATACGAAAAACCGTCTTTATCGTCTATTTTTTTAACTAGTAAGTTCGGCGTTCTTAGAGACTCAAATATTGATTTTACATTTTTCTTTGTTACACCACTAACACTAAATATTCTTCCATCTAAATCTACTAATTCCGGTACCGCAAAGACATCTAAACCATGTGTTTTTTCTTTGTATTTATTTTCATCTTTTCTCAATAAAAACACTTGGAACTTTTGATTTTGTTGGTTAAAAAGCAAAACGTTAGAGTCATAATAACCTTGACTTTGGCCACTAACATTTGTTAACTCATAACTAGGTCCTGAATAGTATTGATGTAACTTGTTTGTATCATATAAACGGTTCATTTTTTCATACTTTCCTTTTGCATTAACCGATTGATTTTCTGTTATCATTGCACTTGTTGTTAATATTCCTAATACAAATATCGCTTTAGCTATCGCTGTAAATTTCATATTCATGTGCTCCAATCTTAATATATTGGATTGCTTTTATTACGTAATTTGAATAATACACATTTATTATAAAGGGCATTGAGACAGGCTGACATTAACACTCGTTTAATTAAACTTAAATCATGGTTAATGAAGTTCTAATTAATATTCAATGGACATCACTTTCAGGAGTAATTTGAATTTTTAGTATGCTCATAACCTACGTTATAAAACATAAAAACAGCCTAACGACACTGTTGATTTAGATACGCTCCTTTATGTAAGGTGTATGTATCTATTCAACATTTCATCGTTAAGCTGCTTCAAATTTATTACTTTAGAGTCATTGATTACTTACTTTAAATTTGTTTCAAAGTCACTTCAATCTTATTAATATCCTTACTATTCAACACATCGCCCATGCGCTCGAATTGCAATTTATCACCTAAATCAATTTCTTGCTTTTTCCCGCCGTTCAAGATGATAGTGATTTTACCGTATTTAGACGTACCTTGATATAAACCGTATTTTTCAACTAATTGCTTTCTAATTTTGAAATCAAGTTCTTTCAGTGAAACTTCTTCTTTATTAATTAAAAATGAGTCATTTGTAGCGTCTAAATTTCCTCCGTCCAATTTATTAACTAATAAATGTATATTAGTTTCAGAAGATTGGTTATTTTTCTTCGTTACACCACCAACAGTAGATAATCTACCGTTTGGATCAATTAATTCTTTTACCACAAAGACATCTTGACCTTGAAGTCCTTGTTTATATTTAGCTTTATCTTCTCCTAATAAGAATAATTGGTGATTTTGTTTTTCTTGGTTAAAGCGTACAACGTTAGAACCGTTATAGTTTTCAACCTTACCACTAATATTACTGAATTCAAAACTTTCTGATGAGTAGTATCGATGTAAGTCTTTAATATCATATAAATGTTGTACTCTCTCTTGCTTTTCTTTTGCGTGGACTGCTTGGCCTTCTGATGTAATCACACCAGTAGTTAATAAGCCTAATGCCAATGTTGCTTTAGCTAACGTTTTTAATTTCATAGTACTATTCTCCCAATCTATTTATAAATTTTGTCTTAATATATTTTTATATGATTAATTCAATTACGTAATACGAACAATCTACTATCATTATATAAGTGAGATACTGCGCTATGAATTAACCTCTTTTTAACTATTTTTGAACCAACGTTAAGTTAGTTAATGAAATACTAACAGTATTAATTATTTTTTATAACACAATGCTAATTTTTTAACTATTCACACTTTCCCTCAATTTAATTATGTTTTCCACATTGTTTCATGTCACGAAAAGGACAACGCGCGACTATAGGTATCAACTATTTCCAAAATTTTGATCATGAACCCGCTTCTATTTTTCATCTCTCCAACACAAAAAAGAAGCTAAGCAACTTATGTTGCCTAACTCCTCTATACTATCCATATTTTACTATTATCCATATTTCATTGCATTATCTAATGTTGGCTTCTATTTTTTCAATATTTCTACCGTCAATGACGTCACTCATGCGATTTGTTTGTAATTTTTTATTAAGTTCAAACGTATAATAGCCGCCATCTTTCATTATCACTTTTATCTTACTATCTTTAGGAAACTTTTTATACAGATCAAAATTTTGAATTAAATACTGTCTCAATTTAAAGTCGAGTTCTTTAAGTGAAATCTCTTCTTTATAAATGTAGTGTACTCTACCGTACGTAGCAATACCGTCACCTTCATCTCTCTTGATTTGAAATCTTGGTGCGTTTATATAATCATAATAAGCGTCTTGATTTTTCTTAGTGACACCACCATATGAAAACACTGTGCCATTACGGTTTTCCGCTTCTTTAACAACAAATATGTCTAATCCCGGATTTTTGCGTGCTTTAAATCTTTCAATATCTTTACCAAATATCTGTACTCTTGTGAATTTTCTATTTTTATCAAAGATAAGGTAATGCTTGCCACCTTTGCTATAACGATAACCAGTAACATTTTTAAGTTCCTTACTTGCGCCACTATAGTAATCTCTTAAGTCAAAAATATCTTTTGTCACATTTTCATATTTTGCTTCATGTTCACTCGCATTTACAGTTTGATGCGTTGATGTTATTGTTCCTGTTGCTAAAATACCTAATGCTAAACTTGCTTTCGCAATTGCTGTCATTTTCATAGTTGTATGCTCCATTCGTAATTATTAGATTTGTTCGCTTACGTCTATTGAATCATACAGCTTTATTATAATTGGCGTATTTGACCTTTCACATTAAACCATGTTTAATAATCATTGAATCATTATTAAGTAAATTAAGGAATCTATAATGTTCGTTAAATAAAACTGATTCCGTTGTGATCCACACCCGATAGATAGGGATTTACAGATAAATTCAGGACTCTTCCACGTCATATTTGGACCCATTGAAAATTCGGGTTCTCAAATCATCGAACATAACAAAAGAAGCTAAGCAACATGTAGGCCGTTGTCACTTAACTTCTTGTTTTTCCGATGACAGCTTCTATTTAGAGAATGTCATGATTATTTTATATTCACTTCAATGTTATCAATATTAGTGCCATCTATGACATCTGCCATGCGATTTTCTTGTAATTTTTTGTGCAATTCAAACGTGTACTTTCCACCGTCTTTCATTTTAATAACAATTTTACCTGAACCAACGTTACCGTAAAGATTATTTTTTTCAATAAGTTGTTTTCTCAATTTAAAATCAAGTTCTTTCAAGGAAATCTGTTCTTTAGTAATCTTGAATTCTGAAACATCATGAGAGATTGTACCTTTATTATCTTCCTTAGTAATTCTTACTCCTGCTTTGTGATCAACTTTTTTACTATTACTCTTTGTGATACCACCGACAGAATATTTTTCCAGATTGTAATTATTTTCTTCTAAAACGACAAATACATCGACATTCCTATGTACTCCTTCACCATATTTTTTATCATCTTTACCAACTAAAGCAATTTTATATATGAAATAATCTGGGACAACATTCATAAATCTTATTGTCGTCCATTTTTTTAAAATAATACCAATCTCATTTTTAAATTCTAAACTTGGTTTCGTATAATACGCTCTTAAATCTTTAAATTTAGGATTTATTTCTGTTGGTACTTGTTTTGTGGTTGGCGATTGTGGCGTTTCCACTTTAGTTGAAGATGGTGTTGTCGCGTTTGGTTTTGATTGCGGTGCTTCTACTTTAGTTGAAGATGGTGTTGTCGCGTTCGGTGTTTGTTGCGGTGCTTCCACTTTAGTTGAAGGTGGTGTTGTCGCATTTGCTGCTTGCGTTGTCGTTGTGATTACACCTGTTGTTAAAAGGCCTAGTGCTAAACTTGTTTTAGCAATCGTTGTTATTTTCATAGTTGTATGCTCCATTCGTAATTATTAGATTTGTTCGATTACATTCATTGAATCATACAGCTTTATTATAGATGGCGTATTGCTCCATTCACATTAAACCTTGTTTAACTATATTTGAATCATCGTTAAGTAAATTAAGAAATCCATAATGTTCGTTAAATAAAAATGATTTTGATGTGATTCAACACTTGGCACATTTGAAGTTTCGTCACTTTTAAGACATAGAAATGCCACTTTTACAAACAAATGAATATTCGTCTTTTTACATCATTGCGCATAATAAAAGAAGCTAAGCAACATGTAAACCGTTGTCACTTAACTTCTTGTTTTTCCGATGACAGCTTCTATTTAGAGAACGTCATGATTATTTTATATTCACTTCAATTTTATCAATGTTTGTACCTTCTATGACATCTGCCATACGATGCTCTTGCAGTTTTTTGTGTAATTCAAACGTATACTTCCCACCGTTTTTCATTTTAATAACGATTGTTCCTGAACCCATGTTACCGTAAAGATTATGTTTTTCAATGAGTTGCTTTCTCAATTTAAAATCAAGCTCTTTCAAGGAAATCTCTTCCTTAGTAATCATGTATTCTGAAACATCACGTGAAATCATACCTTGATTATCTTTTTTAGTAATGCTTAATTCTGCTTTGTGATTAACTTTTTTACTATTAGTCTTCGTGATGCCACCGACAGAATATTTTTTCAATTGATATTTATTGTCTTCTAAAACGATAAATACATCGATATTATCGTAAGGTCCATCTTTATATTTTTTCTCATCTTTTCCAACTAAAGCTATTTTATAGATGAACCTATTTGGAATAACATTCATAAACCTAACCGTCGTCCATGGTTTGAGCATAAATCCAAACTGCTTTTCAAATTCAAAACTTGGTTTCGTATAATACGCTCTTAAATCTTCATATTTAGGAGTTATATCTGTTTGTGCTTGTTTTATGGTTGGAGATTGTGGTGTGTCTGATTTAGTAGATTGCATTGGTTGTGGCGTGTTTGTTGATGGAGGTGTTGTCACTTTAGTTTTCGGCGTTGTGGATTCGGTTGTCGTTTGTGATTGTTCTTGTTTAGGCGCTGGCGTTGCTGATATATTAAGCAATTTCTGCGCTTCTTGTTTAGGTTGTGATACTTTTTCTATTTTGGAAGTTGAAGTTTTTTCCTCATTAGTATTTGGTGCCTTTTCGAGTTTAGGCGTGCGTTCTTGTCCTGTGTTAGCTGCTTGTGTTGTCACTGTATTTGCACCTGTTGTTATGTTTATCATTGCTGATCGCTCTGCTTTAAGCGTTGGTACTTTGTCAACTATAGTTGATTGTACTTTTTCTGCTTTGACTGATTGCGTCGTTACTGTAATTGCGCCTGTTGTTAAAAGCCCTAGTGCTAAACTGGTTTTAGCAATTGTTCTCATTTTCATAATTGTATGCTCCAATCTATATTATATTCGATTGTCTTTTTACGTAATTTGAATCATACAACATCATTATAGATGGCATTCTAAGATAATCACATTAAACCCCTTTTAACAATTATTGAAGTATTATTAAGTAATTTAAGCAAAAAATAATGAGTGATTATGAGGTTAATATAGCGTTTCTATGTGCCTTTGAAATGATTTTTAAGCATTAAAAAGAAGTTAAGCAACGTTTGATCGTCACTTAACCTCTCTATTTCAATTTCAAATTATTTCGTCGTCAAGTATGTGTGTTATGCTTTTCTAACTTTGATTTCAATTCTATCAATATCTGTGACATTGATAACATCGGACATCCGGTCTTCTTGTAACTTTTTATCCAATTCAAATGTATACTTTCCGTAGTATTTCTTTTTGACGGTAATTTTCCCTGTACTCATTTCACCGTAAAGACCATAATTATCAATAAGGTATTTTCTTAATTTAAAATCAATCTCTTTCAATGACATTGCTTCTTTATCTATTTTAAATGGGAAAAAGTCATAATCATATTCACCAATATGATCTGCTTTAATAACTCTTGCTTCTGCTATTAGGTCGACAGCTTTATCGTTTGCACTAGTGATACCGCCAATAGAGTACTTTGCACCTTCAAATCTCTTATCCTCATTAACGTAAAATATATTAAGATTACGATGTACACCCGTATGATAATGTTGCTTATCTTTGCCAATTAAAGCAAGATTATTAACAGAATTACCATCTATGATATTCATAAATTTAATACTTGGTTGAATGAAACTGATATAACCTGTCACATTTTTATATTCAATACTAGGTTGATTATAATAAGCTTTTAATTTTTTGCTATTTTCACTTATTACAATAGGTTTCTTTTCGGCATAAACTGGTTTTTCCGTTGTAGTATTTACACCTGTTGCTAATATTCCTAATAACAAACTTATTTTTGCAATATTTTTCATTTTCATAGTTGTGTGCTCCAATCTATTATAATTAGATTGTTTTATTACGTAATTTGAATCATACACCCATATTATAGGAGCTGTGTGCTGATATTCACATTAACCTGTTTTTAACTATTCATAAAATATGATTAAGCTATTTAAGCAAAAGATAATGCGTGGTGCGACTGTTTGTGTGAGTTTTGTAACTTTTCCCCTCAAAAAAAGAAGCTAAGCAACAGTACGTCGCTTAACTTCCATATATTTCCATAACAAGCACTATTCAACATAGCGCTTTGTTGTTAGAAAGTATTATTTCATTTCTACTAGAATTTTATTAATCTTAGTGCCGTCGATTGACTCACCCATACGTTCTTTTTCAAGTTTTTGACTTAAATCGATTGTATGTGTTGTGCCATCATTCATTGTAATTGTAATTTGACCTTGTTTAAGACCATTTGAATACAAGCCGTGTTGTTTAATCGCACGTTCTCTTAATCTATAATCAAGTTCTTTTAATGAGATGTCTTCTTTATAAATTTGGTATAGACTACTTTGTGGTTCTTCTTTACCTTTCTTGATTTCAAGGATTGGTGTGTGTATATAGTCAATAAAAGGTTGACTGTTTGTTTTTGTTACGCCACCAATTGAGTAATTCGCAGCTTGCCTACTGTCACCTTCCCTAACGACAAATATATCTAGACCTGGATTATTTCCTTCTTTAAATTTATCTTTATCCGGACCTAGTAACGATATTTGATAATACTGATGATCTGTTGCGACTTCCATATAATCTTTACCATTTTCAGTATATTTATATCCAGTCACATTTTTACGCTCGAAAAATGGTTTATTATAATAGTGTTTCAACTCTGATTCACTTTGTTGTTTAACTTCTGTTTTCGCTTGTACTGATTGTATATTCGACGTTATTACACCTGTTGCTAACATTCCCAATGCTAAACTTGCTTTTGCTATCGCTTTAAATTTCATAATTTTTAGCCCCAATCTATTTAAATTTGATTTTTCAATTACGTAATATGAACAATCTACCTACATTATATTGAGGCGCTATCCCCTTTCAAATTAAACCTCATTTAACTAAACTTGAATCATTGTTAAGGTAATTAATAAAATGCTAACTGTTATTAATCAATTCTTATCCGTCGAGACTCTTTTTTATACAAATCACACTTTATACCATTTTTATTTTAAAAACTGTAAAACTTTCAGACACAAAACAGACATCATATTGTCGTAGTACCTGATTAAAATTTTCAAAGATATTAGTGATACACATCAACTAAAACGCGTCATTACGGCATTTTCAACATTAATAATATTTACGTATTTACTATACACGTCGACAATAAATACAGATTAGAATTTTTTATAAAATCAAATGTTTTGAAAACCATCAAATAAGTATTATGTTATGTATATAAAGATTAGGAGATGAAGTGAATGAATATTATGTTAACAGGTGCTACAGGTCATTTAGGCACACATATTACAAATCAAGCCATTGCAAATCACATAGATCATTTTCACATTGGTGTTAGAAATGTTGAGAAAGTTCCAGAAGATTGGCGTGGAAAAGTTTCTGTTCGACAATTAGATTATTTTAATCAAGAAAGCATGGTAGAAGCATTTAAAGAAATGGATACCGTTGTGTTTATTCCAAGTATTATTCATCCATCATTCAAACGTATTCCTGAAGTGGAAAATTTAGTATATGCGGCAAAGCAAAGTGGCGTTGCTCATATCATTTTCATAGGTTATTACGCAGATCAGCATAATAATCCATTCCATATGAGTCCTTATTTTGGTTATGCAGCACGTTTATTGGCAACAAGTGGCATTGACTATACGTATGTAAGAATGGCAATGTACATGGATCCACTTAAACCATATTTACCAGAATTGATGAATATGCATAAACTGATTTATCCAGCTGGTGATGGTCGTATTAATTATATTACTAGAAATGATATTGCTAGAGGTGTCATTGCTATTATTAAAAATCCAGATACTTGGGGCAAACGCTATTTATTATCAGGCTACAGTTATGATATGAAAGAACTTGCTGCTATTTTATCTGAGGCATCAGGCACAGAAATTAAATATGAGCCCGTTTCATTAGAGACATTTGCAGAAATGTACGATGAACCTAAAGGCTTTGGTGCATTATTGGCATCAATGTACAACGCAGGAGCAAGAGGACTATTAGACCAAGAATCCAATGATTTCCAACAATTAGTCAATGATCAACCACAGACACTACAATCATTTTTACAAGAAAATATTTAATAATAAAGGAGCGATACAGTGAATATCATATCGATAATTTTAATCATATTTGTGGCATTAGAGTTTTTCTATATTATGTACCTTGAAACGATTGCTACAACTTCCAAAAAGACTAGCGAGACATTTAATATAAGCGTCGATAAATTGAAAGACAAAAATATTAACCTACTTTTGAAGAACCAAGGCGTATATAACGGTTTAATCGGAATTTTGCTAATATACGGTTTGTTTATCAGCAGTAATCCAAAAGAAATATGCGCAGCTATTTTAGTGTATATCATTGGCGTTGCTATTTATGGTGGCCTTTCAAGCAATATTAGTATCTTTTTCAAACAAGGCACATTGCCAGTATTGGCACTCATATCAATGCTTTGGTAAATATTGGTGTTTGGGGGTTTGGAGATGTAGTCTGGGGTTGAGAGTTTGGAGGGTTTGAGTGTTTTGGGTGTGGACGTTCATAAACTCAGAGTATTTCATCCTAATTATTTCAAGCAGAGGTGACAGTAACGTTGCCTCTGTTTCCTTATAGAAAAATTATTTAATGAAGAAAACCCATATCTGATTTAATTTTCAGCTGATAAATACTAATAGCTATAAACGTCTGTAAAGTAGAAGATGCGTTTTAAAAAAATTATTATTTAAATAGTTGATTTAAATAAAATTTAAATTTTTCATCACAAGTACGCCTACCATCAATGTGTAATGACAAGTTGTTTCTAATATCTGCCCCTAAAGAATCTAATACAAAATCAATTCCTTCTGTTCTTGCTAGTTTAGCAGCAGGTACAAAATCGCTATCACCAGCTATTAAAATAATTTTATCTACTTGATGTTTAAATGATAATGAAGCTATGTCTAAACCTATTTTCATATCAACACCTTTTTGTTGTAATGATAGGGAAAAATCTTTTTCTTTCAAATCATTTAAATCGATACTTCCATTTAATAATTTTTTTGTAATAGAGTATTTTAAGTTGTATTCAACTGAATACTCACTCAACTCTCCTAACCTCAATGCTACCTTTCTTTTTTTGCTCATTTCTTTGAAAAAGTCTTCTGTCCACTTTTTCGTATCAGTATTGGAAAAATTTACATTCTTTTTTAATAAGGGGTGATAAACTATCTTATCAATAGGAGGACAATCATAGTAAAATATTCTGTATAATTTATTATATATTTCTTCTTTGAAATGTGTCTCTTTTAAGTGTCTATTGCAATAACTATATAACTCGTCAGCTCTTTCTTTCGCTGTAACTTTTCCGTAGACTTTTGCGCTTATCTTTCTATAGTATCCACCATCTACTAAAATGGCTACTTTTTCCATTACATCACTCCTTTATATCAAAAAATCCATGATTTCGAAATTCCCGTATGGTGGGGTTCCTACTCTCATGGATCTGTTAACAAAATTATCTGTACCGATATATTATCACAACTTGAATATCCTTTCAACGATTTTAAAAAATATTTTATAAAACATCGCACAACTTAAACACTTGGTTTATTACGTATATCCTCAATACTTACTTTTCATGTACTATCGTTTCAATCATGGTTTTGGTCAAAAAACGTATTTTCATCATAAACTTTTATACCTTCATTAATGAGTAAAGCAGTTGCCACACCTACACCCTTTTTCTTATTTCCTGTAAAATTCCCATCATATATCTCTTGTGATCCACATGATGGGCTATTTGCTTTTAAAATAACTGTATCACATTGATATTTTTTCAAAATTTTTAATGTAACTATTGCTCCATGTTTATAATCGTCAGTTACGTCTTTGTCAGAAATAGTAACAACCTTTGCAGCGTTATTCCACACATCAAAACCATCTCCACCAATAATTTCTGCAGGTTCTCTAGGAATTAACAATCCACCAAGCAATTCTGGACATGCGTGAATAGCTTTTCCACTGTCTATTAATTTTTTCAATCTAACATCCAATTGATTGCCACCATCGTATCTTACATTTTCGCCTATCAAACACGAACTAATTAAAATCATCCCAACCACCTATAAATCATTTTGCTTTAATTTATTTGTCGTATTGCTAATGCCCCTTATGCTTCTCTTTTGCTTTAACCTTTTTAATTTCTCTTTTTCTTTTTTGAAATGCATCACGTTTTTCTTTATAGTTCTTCCGCTTTTGCTTTTTCTTTAATTCTAATTCTTTCTTAATAGCTATTTGTGCTTGGGTAGAGTATTTAGGTTTCTTTTGCTCCTTAGCAATTTGTCTTTGTAGCCTTTTCGGGTTTACTTTTCTAGAAATATTTTTCGTATAAACAATAGTTTGCATATCATCAATCATTTTCATTAATTGATGATGAATAAAATCCAATACCTCTATATCATCAGGTTCATTCCCAAATGTGTATTGGATAAATTTTGATTTATTTCCCATTTTATATTCTACCAATGCTACAAAAAATTGCCCATTGTAAAAAATAGATAGCTCCATGCTATCCCTCCTCTAGTTTAATTAGAAATGACGGACGACCCGAGGAGGAAGGTTACTGACAGTTTTAAAACTGCATTAGGACTACCAACCCAATTGTGTTTTTACACTTCTATATACAGAATATACGCCACAACGTTCCATGTAAACTGTAATTTTAAAAATTCACATTACAGAAGGTATATGTAAATAACGCTAATAAAATATTAACAGGGAAATACTTACACCCCATTAGTGTTGATTGGCATTGCATAACGCTTTTAAACAAATAATTTGGTAACAATAAGAAACGATTTACACAAAGGTAATTGTATAGTAAAATTATTTTATAATACTTAAATTGAATTGTACAAGGAGTGAATATCATGGTACCAGAAGAAAAAGGTTCTATTACTTTGTCAAAAGAAGCAGCTATCATATTTGCAACTGCAAAATTCAAACCATTTCATAATAGAATTAAAAATAACCCACAAAAAACAAATCCATTTCTTAAATTACATGAAAACAAAAAATCTTAATCACTTTATTTATAGCATTTCTGATCTCAGAAATTTAATAAAGGACAACGCCCTCTTTCATAACTATATAAGTCAAGAAACCAAGAAATTCCAAACATCTTTAAACCCTTCAATAGCACATTTCCTAAAACATAAAGCAATAAAAATGAACGATCAAAATTCCATACGTACGTATTTAATTATAGATAAATCAGACCTTGAAATAATGGGATACTTCTGCTTAAAAATTGTAAATATAAAGCTTGAAAAAGACGTTAGTGGAAAAACGAAAAAAGATATTGATTTAGATAAAAATATTCAATATGATTTGAATACTAATACTATGGATGATAAGGGCAGATACGTCGATGAAAATGGAAAACTAATAAATAAGGATTATGACGTTTTCGTAGAACAATTTGAAAATGAAGAATATGAAGCTACATTAATCGACAAAGAAACTGGCGAAATAATAAAATTCAACTCAATTGAAGCTAAATCTTCTGCATTGCCATTAGTAATATTAGCTGCTGTAGCTGATACGGAATAAACTATGCAATTAAAACATATGGAAAAAAAGCAACTCAAACCGCTATCAAAACAAAGAGTTTTGGTAAATTTTTACCTTCTGTAGCCAATCTAGGAGCTAATAAAAGAAAACATATTCTTGCTAGTAAACATAATTGGAATAAAGTTACTAAAAACAATTGGAAAGATGTTTCTAAAGTAATGTCGCATGTTATGAGGTATGGAAAGCAAAGCCGATACAAAAAGTCCGCATACCAAAAAACACTTGTCATGAGTGATAGAACTGTAGTCATAACTTATACACGAAAAAATGGCAATATATATATCGAATGGATGGGTTAAATAAATGAAAAGCGTTAACATTCTATTAAATT
This sequence comes from Staphylococcus sp. EG-SA-15, assembly GCF_017151895.1. Taxonomy (NCBI): domain Bacteria; kingdom Bacillati; phylum Bacillota; class Bacilli; order Caryophanales; family Staphylococcaceae; genus Staphylococcus; species Staphylococcus sp. EG-SA-15. The sequence continues at coordinate 16,852 of NZ_JACVZN010000002.1, forward strand.
TATTACCAACTGAATTAAAAAATATGTTAGAGAATAAAGATATGGAGAATATTCTAACATACTTTATGTCGAACGAAATTTCAGATGAAAAATTAGTATCATATTTATCAAATCTTGCGAATCAAATAAATACAATTGAATATCATGAAATGGTCGCAAGCATCTATCACTTTCATTTCAATTACATAGATAATGCCTATGATTTAGCATACTATCATTATTGGCAATCGTTAGAGATTTCGCAATTTAATAATGCTAATTTATTATACGAATTTTTAGAAATCCTTGGAGAACCAGACTTTAATATGATTTCACATGAGAATATTCAATTGGTCGCAAATAAAATTCTTGAAAGAGACCCTAATAATAAGTTAGCAATTAAATATATTAACTAAAAAACTACTAGGCATAAGGAATGATGGACATTTAATTTCATCGTTCCTTTTGTATTTCTAATATGCTTCGTTGTATCCATCTACAAATATTTCACTTCAAAAATCCAATATTATTTCACTAACTTTAAAAAATAAAACCATACAGTACTTGCTATTACAATAACTACGAAATTGCTAACAAGTCAAATTCTATAACAATTCACAACATACTAATACTACTTGTTTTATATATCATTTTAATATATAAAATTACTCCTTTTTTACCTTTAAAAATGACCTCACTCTTAAATTAATAGGTGCTGTGGTTTGGTCATTTATATTATTATATAAAAATGGCGACCAACAAAGGCCGCCTAAACAATTAAAACAATCTATCCATCGTATCAAACAATTAAATGATGCCATGATTCAATTAGCACAACAACTCAATTATTTTAAAAATATTCATTCGATACCTGGTATTGATATCAATCAGGTAATACACACTTTAAAGATACCATCAACTAGCGTGATAATAAAAAGCAAGATATATCAAACTTATTTATATAATTCTCTAACAACTTCTTCTATTAATTTATCACCACGATTTTTGATCATTTTTATTAAACTATCATATTTTTCATCAATTATATCTATTTCAATAGTATCTATTGTTCTTTTATCTGGATAAAAACTGTTGTTAACATACTGATTTTCTATAGTTCCCGTAATAGATGCCTTATCAATATCTATTGCTGAATAAAGAAATTTTTCTTTTTTTCTTCTATTAATACCAGAGTCAAGTAACATGATGTTACCTAAAGATCCAGCAGGGATTATTGCATTACCTTTATGCAGCTTGTATAATTTTCTTGAAAAAATATGTTCATAATCTAAATTATCATTCAAAGATGAATAGAAGCTTCTAAATTTATTAGCAATAAAAGTAATGATCATCTTCTCATCCGTTTGAATATTAATACTTGTCTTATTTATATTCTCTTCATTCCATCTAAGTAGCTCATTTCTAAACACTTCTTTTGCTAACGGCTTTAAATATCTATTGTTTTGAGATATGTATATATCCATTAATTTTCGATCACCTGTTCCTGACCAGTACTTTCTTATCACATCATAAATTGCATAAATTATGATATTAGACAAAATCACTTGTTGATTTTTTTTCAAAGATTTAGTTTGTTTAATAGAAAATGTGTTTTTATTTTCATCTAATTCAATACTATACGATGAGATCCATAAAGATGAAAAGAATGACATTATTTGTAATCTAGTAAAAGATTTAGTTTCATATTTATCTTCTCTTGACGATACTACCATAGAGAAAGCTTCTTTAAACTTGTTATTTATTATTTTATATATCTTCACAATTTTTTCAAACAAGATTTCTATATTATTTTTATTCTTCATATATTGATATTTATATGGTAACTCATTCATCTTATTTGTAGGAATGCCAAATACAATTAGCATTGTTTGAAATCCTAATTCATTGCATATATCTTCTGTTGACTCTTTAAAAAATGCTTGTAATTCATCAGAAATCACTTTACCAAGTCCATAACATAATTCAGATAAATTAATTACTCTTGACGTCTCCATTTCTTTAGGGTCAAAATTTTCAATTAAGATACCTCTATCATTATTTAATTTTTCGTACCTTTCTATTACATTTTTAAGTATCTCATCACTATACTTTAAATCTCCCAATTCAACTTCATATCTGTCCCAATGTGCAGCAAAAACTTGATACTTCGATAACTTTTAACCTCCACTGTTTAACCTTTGAAAAACTTCTGCCAATTCAGTCTCTTCTCCTTCAAAGAAGATACACGGAATCTTGACATTACTAATATCTAGTTGATTATTAAAATAAGTAATAACATCTGACTGTATTTGAGTGATTTCATCTCTAATATCTGTTTCACCTAATACTGGAAATTTATCTACCATTTTTTTAGCTAGTTCATTTACTTTTACATTTTCTTTTGTAGAATCAATATATTTTTCAATAATTTTCAGCAGAATATCTTCGGCATAATTAACTACTTCTGCTTTTGTACTCTCTGATGCCCCTTTATACAATTCAGCAATTTTCAATGTAAAATCTTCAAATTCAATATAGTTTGTTGGATTCTCCATGAAATCTACCATTGTAGAATACCTTTGCAGGCCATCAATAAGACTGTATTTATTATCATTTTCATATTCGTATAACAGAATAGAACCAAAAGGAAAACCATCTTTCAGCGTTGAGAAAAATTCTTGCTTTTGATTATTAGACCAAACTAGTGCTCTTTGAAAAGTTGGTAACTTTAATTTTCCTTCTAACTCTTCAAACGTTCTTGTTTCTATTCTATATCCCATCCAAACCTCTCCTTTTATCTCAAATACGAATTAAATAGCTATAAAACTATAAAAATTGCTAGAAATATGACATACAAATATATTATAAATTGAAATGTTGTTAAAATACAATATCTTTTCCATTTACATCTTATGTTTAAAGATCAATAGTACTACAACTATTTAAGGATAGATATACATTCTAAGTTTTTAAATACATTCTTCAGTTATATTTGTATATTCCAAATGTTTATTAATAGCATTTCTGATCTCAGAAATGCCATTAAGGACAACGCCCTCTTTCATAACTATATAAGTCAAGAAACCAAGAAATTCCAATCATCTTTAAACCTTTCAATAGCACATTTCCTAAAACATAAAACAATAACAATGAACGATCAAAATTACTTACGTGCGTATTTAATTATAGATTTGTCAATTTCAAGTGATTTAGCCATAACTATAAATTTTCCTATTACAAAAAAAGGCCAGCTATGTTTCGCATTGTTAAGAGGCGTTAGCTGACTTCTGATAAATTAATATTAATCTAAGTGTTATTAATTTTCAAATATAATTCCATTAATATTTGAAATAAATCATCAATTCTATAATTTAAAATACATCTATCCTCAAATCTCACTATATCTTCAATAAATATAGGTACTAATATTGGAATATCAACAATTAAAAGTAAAAAGCTATTTACAATCTATTCGTCTTATTATATATATGTCTGACATTATGACTTATTCACATAAGTATAATAGATTTCTTCCGAGACATACTCTGTTGATTGGAGAACATGTTCATACTCATTTTCAATTACAAAATAATTTACAAATAAAAAATAGCTCTACATCTATATAAACTTATATATGTTCGAGAGAAAGACAAAATCGACTTTCTTTATACTTGTTTACTGATCGCCACTGTTTTTTTGAAACGAATGAACTTAACTAAATATAGTAAATAAGCAATAAATATAAACAGATTAGAAATTAATATTTGCATCGTGCTGATATTACCAAATTTTATACTAATTATTACCCATGATATTATTACTAAAAATAAGAACGAACATACCCATAGATTAAAAAATTTTTTCATGGTATCACTCCTACACTATTAGCAGAATGTGGCTCCACCGGTTAGACCCCCGCCGACAGCACCACCAACAGCTCCAACTACGCCTCCACTAACTGTCCCAATTACTGGAATAGTAACTGTTCCTACTCCTGCACCTGCAAGACCTAAAGTAGTGCCTCCTGTCACTGCGCCACCCGCTATACCAGAAACGCATTTCCCTACTCCACGTTCTTTTTGTGTTTTCTGCACATAAAAACCTAATTTACCGTCTTTTTCAAAATAAATTAACGTAACATTTTTACCATTTTTATCTTTTGCAGTTGATGGCAAAATTTCCTTTTTACCAGTCTTTACATCTTTTAGTGTTGCCACTCCGAACTCCTTTTATATAAAGAAAGAATCCCACATATACTCAAAAGGCATACTAGAGTTCTCTACATAATCTATAGACTCATTTTAACCATTTACAATATACAAGTAAATAAATCAAATAAACCTTTTCGTTTTTAGTAAGTTTTTATTTCTCCGAAAAATTTTATTAAACGATATGCATGATTTCAATCTAGATTGATTTTTCAACTACTTACCGAGCTTTCCATAAACTATGTCGTTTTCTTACATATGTTTCAATCTTCGACCAATCTCAAAGATAGATTGATCGAAGATGTTGAAGTCGTGTTTCACGACGCCACATTTACGATTAACATATCTAGTTATCCAAATTCCTCTTCCACTGTAACAGTGGCGTTTCCCAGCGCATAATAATCTCTAACAATCTTAATAGATTTAAATAAATTAACGACTCTTAACAGTTAAGAATAATATTCTGACACTTATGCAAAACAATTAAATTTAATAGCAATCTCTTCTAAACTATTTTATGAACGGGATGGCAATATGGTAATCAAGTTCATGTGAAAAATTTATTAGTTACTGGCTACACAACTGGAATTTTGAAAATCATAGGGCAAATGTTACTTGCTGTAGCAATTTTTTCACTAACTATTTATTTTGCTTATATAATGGAATCTTTACTTTTTGGGTTCTTACAAACAGTCACTTCATTAGTACTTTTAATATGTTCACTTGTATTAGCTTGGACTTCTTTCATAGTTACATTACTTTTAATAATTGTGTTAAGTGGCATTTTCTATTTTGGTGAAAACGATTAATTAAATTATTAAATGCTAGTTATACGAATTAGGACCTTTCACTCACTTTGTTTTTTTAATGATTATTTACTTATATTTCAAACATTTGGTTTTGCAAATTCACTATTAAAGGAGATAAATGTATAATGAAAATCACAAAAGCTATTGGTTCACTAGTCTTGACTGCCGTTTTATTAACGTCTGTTTCACCTTTAACTAACGCAAATGAAATACAGACAAACAATACAAAAACTGCTCACCAAAGTTATGAAAATATAAATGGTGTGAAAATTAATCGCAATCCTAACTTGCCAATGAATCCAGAAGCACAACAACGAATTGGCGGAACAAAAGTAGTTAAAACTGCTATAAAGCTAATTATTAATAATAGGGGCAAAGCAAAAAATGTCATACAACAAGTTGGTGGCAAAAAAGCTGCAACTATTTTTGATAAAGGGTATTCAGGTATTGTAAAAGAATTGAAACCATTGCTAAAATGGTCAGAAGTACCAGCTAACGCTGTCGGTGATGCAGTTAAACGAGGCGCAATAAATGCCGGTCTAAGTAAAAGTGATGCTGGAATAATCTCAACTGTAGTCAAAGAAGCCATTGCATGGTTATTCTAAAATGATAAAGGAGTGTTTCATATGCTTGAAGATAACGGCGATATCAGATTGCTATATCAATCAATAGAAGAACTTGCTTCAGTTTTGGGTCAAAGTCAATTCGAAACTAAAACTGTCAGCTTAATATTTGTACAAATGGACTTAAGATATAGCGTTTTCGAAAAAGTGCAAACTGATTTTATGAAGTATTTAGCACATAAAAATTCTGATGAAATAAAATATATAGACTTAATCAAAATAATAGAAAATGCATTACCTGAAGATAAAGAACTTAGTATCAATGTGATTAATTCCATTATTATTGGTTTCGCTAATAACTATTATCCAATATTGCAAAGTTTAGTACCGGAAATACAAAGTAGTTATGGCATAACCATAAATAAAAATTTCAATATAGATAGTATAGATTTTTAAATATTATTTAATAAGAATAGGAAACCGATCCCAGGACATAAAATCCAAATCGTAGGCTCTACAATCTTATATTGGTAGTAGTTGACTGCGGAGCCCCAACATAAAGAAATTGGTACGCCAATTTCTACAGATATAACTCCCATCATTTCATCACATGATGTTGCCCATACCAATCGCACCAAAAAAGGCTAGAAACCGCATAATAACGGTACTTCTAGCCTATCATTTGCTATATATAATTATTCCCACTCGATGACAAGAGTACTTTTCGTTAATTTGTACCAGTTTATAACTATTGATATATCAAGATTTTTAATGCTCTATACTTCTCAACAGTTCATGTCACTGCATAATTTACGTATTCATTGCCTACAACGTATGAGATGATATATCAAATCAACTCTACAAGGTTGTAAAATATCAACATTGAAAGCAAGGTACATTTACTCATTATTTGTGGCGGATAAAAGATAAATGCTTTTTATTACTCCTATAAAATAAACCGACCATATTATAATTCAACATTTTTATAAATATAGTGTTATTTGAAAATCTTTCTAACTACAACACAGGGCATTATTCAGCGTAAAAAGACAATCACTTAGTTATTAGTGTGCGCTATTTTTTATTTAGTTATTTTAAAGTAAGAAAGGTTATTTTCAATAACTCCTAACCTAGAAAGTTTAATAAAGTTATGTTCTGAACATTTATTCTCTATCTTAGTTAGAGTCTCATTCCATTCAATAATATTATTTTCTGGCATACTCATAAATATTTTCTTCATAGCTAATAAAAATGTAACTAACCTTTGCTGATATTTATACTTTTCTATATTTACATACATTTCCTCATCACTATGATGTTTTGCACAGGTGTTTGTAAAATTAATTCCATAAATTATATCTGTGTGAGCTATTCTATTTCTCAAAAACCTGATACTATTCAACCATGCACACAATAACTTTTCTGGAAGTTTTATGCTTATACCAGTATTTTTTTCTATTAAATTTTCAATTCGCTTACTTACTTTATTTCTATAAGTTGGTAATGTAGTTCTATAAAAAGTAGACAAATCTCCAAAACTAAAATTTTGGAATAAAACCCAAGCTGGTATAATATTGTATTTTTTAATATTATGTTTAACGTTATCGTTACTTTTCTTTTTTTCTATAGCTCTCCAAAAAACATTTTGTAACCTATTGAACTCTTTTAGCTTTTTGGCAGAATATTTATACTCATCATTAACTTTCTCAAAATATAAATCTTTATCTAAATAGAACAGTGTCGAAGGCTTGTTATTATACTCAATTTCTAACATATATACTTCTAAAATAATATTTCTTATATGAGTTTCCAACATATTTACTAAACTAAATAATTGTTTCAATAAATATCTATCAAATTTATAAAGTATATATACTTCATCAAAATTTTTCGGCTCATCTTTACCAAATTCATTATACATAAAATGCTTCAAATTATAATAGCCAACACTATGTAAAAGCTCCACACATTTTTCTTTTGACTTAATTTCAGGAAAATATAAATTTTTAGTTTCTAATTTATATAACATTTGTTCTATTGTAAAGGGAGTGGGTATTTCACTTTTAGGAGCATCGTTTAGTGTCTCAAAAGTTACTTTTAAATTATCATACTCTTTAACGTCGATTACTTTTTCTTTATACATTATGCTTTCTAATTCTTTTAAGTTAATTTCAAGTGATTTATCCATAACTATAAATTCTCCTATTACAAAAAAAAGGCCAACTGTGTTTCGCATTGCTAAGAGGCGTTAGTTGACTTCTAATAAATTAATATTAATCTAAGGGGTGTCAATTGTCAATTGTAATTCAATCATTCTTGTCTTCTCAAACCTCACTAAATCATCAATAAATATAGGTTCTAACATAATCAGATTTACCTTATCGCCAAATATTCTATGATAACGACCACTTTCTTTTATGTAGTACAAAAGATATTTATTTAAAACTCTTGTCTCTTAGTAACAAATAAATTTGCTCTCACTCCTCTAACGGATATCATCTACAATCATTGTATGACTAGGATTGTCGTTAAATACTTCTTCTACATTTTTGTCTAACTTCTCATCATCTCCGTCTCAAAATATAAGAAAGAGATGACTCCCATCATTTCATCACATGATGTTGCCCATACCAAGTACACCAAAAAAGGCTGGAAACCGCATAATTACGGTAATTCCAGCCTAACCTTTCCTTTAAATTTCGAGCTAAAAATAACCCTCTAACAATTAATGTTAAAGGGTTATATTATTAAATATAATTATTCCCACTCGATTGTGCTTGGTGGTTTTGATGTAATGTCATAGACTACGCGGTTGACGTGATCTACTTCGTTTACGATACGACTAGAAATCTTTTGTAGGACTTCCCAATCGATGCGTGCAAAATCACTTGTCATACCGTCGATAGATGTTACTGCACGGATACCTACTGTGTGATCATACGTACGGTAGTCTCCCATAACACCTACTGATTGAATGTTTGGTAACACTGTGAAGTATTGCCAAATTTCTCTTTCAAGACCTTCTTCTCTAATCACTTGGCGTAAAATCGCGTCTGATTCTCTAACGATTTCTAGTTTATCTTCAGTAATTTCTCCAAGTACACGAATACCAAGACCAGGTCCTGGGAATGGTTGTCTCCACACTAAATGTTCTGGAATACCTAATTCAATACCTAATTTACGTACTTCATCTTTAAACAATGTATTGATTGGTTCGATTAATTCGAATTCCATGTCTTCTGGTAATCCACCAACATTGTGGTGTGATTTGATTGTTTGTGCTGTCTTAGTACCTGATTCGATGACGTCTGTATATAGTGTTCCTTGCGCAAGGAAGTCTACACCTTTAAGTTTTGATGCTTCATCATCAAATACATATACAAATTCATTACCAATGATTTTACGTTTTTGTTCAGGATCTGAAACACCTTTTAATTTATTCATAAAACGATCTTTCGCATTAACACGAATAATATTCATGTTGAACCCTTCACCGAATTGTTCCATAACCATGTCGCCTTCACCTTTACGAAGTAAGCCATGGTCTACAAAGATACATGTTAGTTGATCCCCAATTGCTTTATGCAATAGTACAGCTACAACAGATGAATCTACGCCGCCACTCATCGCACATAATACACGACGGTCTCCTACGCGTTGACGAATCTTTTCAATTTCGATTTCGATAAAGTTTTCCATTGTCCATTGACCTTTACAATCACAAACACGACGGACAAAATTATTTAATAAATCATTACCATATTCTGTATGACGTACTTCTGGATGGAATTGAACACCATAAATGCGACGTTTCTTATCTTCGATTGCTGCATAGTCTGTACTTGGGCTATCAGCGATAACTTCAAAGCCTTCTGGAATTTCAATAACTTTATCAGAATGACTCATCCAAACAGTTTGTTCTGCTGGTAAGCCAGCGAATAACTCATCTGACTTCGCATTAATGATTGCTTTACCGTATTCACGTTCATTGGCACGTTCAACTTTACCACCTAATAATTTAGTAGTTAATTGCATGCCGTAACAAATACCAAGTACTGGAATTCCTAAATTATATATTTCCGGATCAATTGTAAATGAACCTTCTTCATAAACTGAATTTGGACCACCTGATAAGATAATACCTTTTGGATTCATTTTCTTAATTTCTTCAATTGAAATTTCATGATCGTGTAATTCACTATAAACGCCCATTTCACGAATTCGGCGTGTAATTAATTGGTTGTATTGGCTACCAAAGTCTAAGACAAGGATTAACTCTTGTTCTTTTGCCATTTCCATATTTGTCGTTCTCCTTTATCTTAATTAGAATGAGTAGTTCGGTGATTCTTTCGTAATTTGAATATTATGTGGGTGGCTTTCTGCTAAACCAGCAGGACCCATACGTGTGAATTGTGCTTCTTCGCGTAATTCTCTTAAATCGTGTGAACCAGTATAACCCATACCAGCACGCACTCCGCCCATTAATTGGTAAATTGTATCTTGTAAAGCACCTTTATATGCCGTACGTCCTTCGATACCTTCAGGAACAAATTTCTTAGGCGCTTTGTCCTCTTGGAAGTAACGGTCGTTTGAACCTTTTTCCATCGCACCTAAAGAGCCCATACCACGGTATACTTTATATTGTCTACCTTGGAAAATTTCTGTTGCGCCTGGACTTTCTTCAGTACCTGCTAATAAGCTACCTAACATAACCGCATGTCCACCAGCAGCTAATGCTTTAATGATATCTCCTGAGAATTTAATACCGCCATCAGCAATGATAGCTTTACCATGTTTGCGTGCTTCAGTTGCACAATCATAAATTGCTGTAATTTGTGGTACACCAACACCTGCTACAACACGCGTCGTACAAATTGAACCTGGGCCAATACCAACTTTAACAATATCTGCACCCGCTTCAAATAAATCTTTTGTTGCTTCTGCAGTTGCTACGTTACCAGCTACTAATGTGATTTCTGGGTAAGTCTTCTTAATATGTTTCACTTGATCGATAACGCCTTTAGAGTGACCATGTGCTGTATCGATAACTAAGACATCCACACCTGCTTCGACTAATTTTTGAGCACGAATATCAGTGTCTTTTGAAATACCGATTGCTGCGGCTACAAGTAGACGACCATGTTCATCTTTTGCTGCATTAGGGAATTCGATTACTTTTTCAATATCTTTAATAGTAATAAGACCTTCTAGACGTCCGTCTTTAACTAATGGTAACTTTTCAATCTTATGTTTTTGGAGAATTTTTTCTGCTTCTTCAAGTGTTGTATTCACTGGAGCTGTAATTAAATTTTCTTGCGTCATTACATCTACAATTTTAATCGAGAAGTCTTCAATAAAACGTAAGTCACGGTTTGTTAAAATACCTACTAAGTTGCGATCTTCTTTATTATCAACAATTGGTACACCTGAAATACGGTATTTACCCATTAATGCTTCTGCTTCATAAACGCTTTCTTCTGGCGTTAAGAAAAATGGGTTTGAAATGACACCATTTTCTGAGCGTTTTACTTTTTGAACTTCGTCCGCTTGTTCTTCAACGCCCATATTTTTATGAATAACACCTAAACCACCTTGACGAGCCATAGCAATCGCCATTTTAGATTCAGTTACAGTATCCATACCAGCAGAAATAACTGGAATATTTAATTTAACTTTGTCTGATAATTGTACGCTTAAATCAACGTCTTTCGGTAAAATATCAGATTGTGCTGGAATTAATAACACATCATCAAACGTTAATGATTCTTTTGCAAATTTACTTTCCCACATTAAAAACAGCCTCCATTTTTCAAATTAATTAGTTATATTATTTCACATTTTCTTCCGTTTGTTTATACTTTATTCCATTAAAAAAGAAATTAAGAATAATTGCAGAGATTGCGCCTAAAACAATTCCGTTTTGAGTCAACCATGCAAATTGTTCACCTAAACCTTTAAATGCTTGTGGTACAGCGCTTATACCAGTACCTAATCCTACTGATACAGCGATAATTAATAAATTGTTTTGATTTTTAAAATCGATATGTCCTAATATACTAACACCATATGCCATTACCATGCCAAACATAGCTATCATCGCACCACCTAACACAGGTAGCGGTATGATATTTGCTAATGCACCAAGCTTAGGTATACAACCACATATAAGTAATAACACGACCATGCCGTATATAACATTATTTTTCTTAGCGCCGGATAAAGAAACAAGTCCTACATTTTGCGAATAGGCTGTATACGGAAATGAATTGAATATAGAACCTAACACTATCGCTAGACCTTCCGCAGTATAACCTTTACGAAAATCTTTTCTTTCTAACTTCTTACCGGTAATTTCACTTAACGCATGATAGACACCTGTCGACTCAATTAAACTAACGATAGCTACAATAAAGAACACTAACGTCGATGTCACATCAAAGCTAAATCCAGAGAATCTAAACGGCACTGGGATGCCTAACCAACCGGCATGATTGACTTGATTAATATCGACCATCCCAAGTAAGCCAGCACCTATCGTTCCTAAAACGAGTCCAATTAATATGGCAATACTCTTAATAAATCCAGTTGTGAATCTTTGTAAAACAAGAATAATGATTAATGTCATTAAACCTAACAAAATGTTCTTAACATCTCCATAGTCCTTTGCACCTTGACCTCCAGCTAAGTAATTCATTGCTACTGGCATTAAATTGATACCAATGATAGTAACAACACTACCCGTTACTACTGGTGGGAAGAATTTTACAAGATGTGAAAAGAAAGGCGCGATGATAATAACTAATATCCCTGATAAAAATAGCGAACCATAAAGTACATCTATTCCTTTCGTTTGACCAATTAAAATCATGGGCGCAACAGCCGTGAATGTACATCCAAGAACGATTGGTAATCCTGTTCCTGTTACTTTATTGGCTTGTAAAAATGTGGCAACCCCACACATAAATATATCTACTGTAACTAAGTAAGCGATTTGTTCAGGTGTAAACTTCAAACTTGTACCAACAATGATTGGAACTAAGATGGCACCTGCGTACATAGCTAAAAGATGTTGAACACTTAGGATTAAATTTTTCATTATTCTTCTCCCACCAATGTCACTTTATTTCCTTCTAGTGAAGCAACCTTGCAGAGAGACGAAACTGTTAAACCTGCTTCTTCTAAACGTTGATGCCCATTTTGGAAACTCTTTTCAACAACAATACCAATACCAGCTGTCTTAGCATTCGCTTGCTGTGCGATATCGTATAATCCTAATGAAGCATCACCATTTGCTAAAAAGTCATCGATAATAAGTACAGTATCTTCTTCTGATAAAAACTCTTTTGAAACAATGACCGTACTTGTTTTATCTTTAGTAAATGAATGAATAGATGTTTCATAATAACCATCCGTCAAAGTGCTAGGTTTTGCTTTTTTCGCAAATAAACATGGCACATCAAAATGCAGTGCAGCCATGATTGCAGGTGCGATACCGGAAGCTTCAATGGTTAAGATTTTAGTAATCCCTTTATCTTTAAATTGCTCGTAAAAAGTGCGACCAACTTCATTCATTAACTTTGCATCAATTTGATGATTTAAAAATCCATCGACTTTTAAAATCTTCTCATCAATGACAACGCCGTCTTCCTTTACTTTTTGTCCTAGTAACTCCACTCTTAAAACCTCCTCAGATTTGTGTGAAACATTTTGCTCTTAAATTGGTGCTAGATACAAAAAAATCCCCAAACTAAATAATAGTTTCAGGGTTTATGAGTGAACGAACATGCATAACGAATTTGTCATGCAATCAATGTAAAAGAAGTTTCATCAAATAAACTGTGCCCATCATATAAAATGATATAAATCACCCATTATGGTTACAATTTAATGGCTGAAGCTACTCCTAGTATTGTGTTGTTACTCATAGTCATGTCGTTCAAGGCAACATGGTAGAAACTTCTAAAGCCATATTCTTTAGATTATATGAGTTTATGTAAATTATTTAACGATAATAGCAAATTTTCGGCATTTTTTCAATAACTGCTTAGGTAATCTTTTAATCGTTTTATAAATGTACAGAGACGTTTAATGCGAATGAAGACTTATAACTTAATAATGTAAGGGTTTTACTTTAAAATAAGAAGGGTAAAAGATTAAATAAACAAATTTTTAAAGGGGCGACAACTATGGCAGATATTACTGTAGTAAATGACACTGGCGAATTATACAACGTAATCAATCAAAAGAAATCTGAAGGTTATTTAGAATCAGAGCTAACAATTATTAGTAAAAGTAAATTACACCTAAATGACTTACACGACTCTGAAATCTCCCTTATCTCAACAAGTGGAACATTTAGTGATAGAATGACTAAACTGTTAACAGGAGAAGATGGTGAACATGCAGTTTTATCACGCTACAACTTAGCGCCTGATGAATTAGAAAAATATAAACAACTTATTTTAGACGATAAAATGTTAGTTGTAGCGGTTCGTGACAAATCATCACATCAAGAAGTGCATGAAAATAATTCAGCTTATGAAGAGATTGATATTACACATTTTGCTGAAGCATCTAAAGGTCCCAAAGCTTAGTTATCACACTGAATTCAAAATGAGATTACTGTACTGTCTAATTTAAGATAGTACAGTTTTTTATACCATTTAAAAGTTTATGAACAGTCTTTTACAGCAGGCGATTATGCTATAATATTATTTAAATTGGGGAGGTGTTCTTATGGAATTTAAAACCATTCAATCTGTCAAAGATCCACATTACAACGAAGCACTTAAACTTTACGATACTAAGTTAAATTTATCTTTAACTGAAGATAAACGTATCATCAAACGCTCATTAGAAAACAACAAAACCGAAAACGATTATGTCTTTATCGTAGGCTTAGAAAACGATGTTGTTGTCAGTCTAGCAACTGCACATTATGAAGCCACAACCAATTCAGCATTTTTAATTTATTTATTCGCAAAAGACCTACCCAACCATGATGAGTTAATGACGCAAACATTACATCAGATTGAACATGAACTAAACTTATTATCAAACCTTGTTCATTCTAGAAGTATTAACTTTTTAATGATGGAAGTCCCTAAAGAACCTGCAGATTTAACACAAGATAATGGACTCATTATTGAACACCGTAGACAGTTTTTATACGAACATCAATTTGAAAGACAAACTGAAATTGATTACATTCATCCAACTAATGATGGTCACACTAAAAAAGTGGACTTATTTTTAAAGAAAAATATTAAACTGACAAAGGATATCTACGGTACAAGTGTTAAATCAAATTATATTTTGAAGTATGTATTTGCCAATGGTATCGCACGTGAAATTATTTATGCTTTATTAGAAGAAATGGATTTACGTAAACCATTTTAAACAAACTTGAAATCACTAACAATAACGTTTAAACTATGTATGAAGCAAGACTGACGTTTCACTGCCCGTAGACAAACGTCAGTATACATAAAGTATATGCAGAAAGGACTTTAAAGTATGTTAACTAAAGAATTTGCACAACGCGTAGAACTAAGTGAGAAGCAAGTCCGTAAAATTGTTCAACATTTAGAAGAACGTGGTTACCAACTAAGCAAGACTGAATATCGTGGTCGTGAAGCAACTGATTTCAAAGAAGAAGATATCGAGCTTTTCAAAGACATTGCCGACAAAGTAAAACAAACAAATAGTTATGATCTAGCGTTTGATGAATTAGAAAAAGAAAAAGACTTCCTGCAAGTCATTGTCAAAAACGATGACAAAAACTTACCTACTAATCAAAATGTCGCTCAACTAGTAGAAGATTTACGCCTAGAAATCCAGAAAATGCGCGAAGAACGTCACCTACTTGGTCAAATGATGAATCAAGTACATCAGCAACAACAAGAATTAAAAGAACTTCAAAATCAACTTACATCTAAAATCGATTCAAATAGCGAATCCTTAAAAGCCATCCAAACATCACAAGAGGCTATCCAAGAAGCACAAGCATCTCAAGCTAAAGTATTGGCTGAATCAACAAATAAAGTTGAAAATAATGCTGTTACTGAAGATAAAGCTGACAGTAAAGATTCGAAAGAGTCAACAGCAAATGCTGCAACGGATACTAATGCTGAAAATGCAGGCGATGGCACTGCTACTAAAGTAGATAAAGAGGATCAAATTTCTGCAACTGAAGCAATTGAAAAAGCCAGCGTTGAGCAGTCTAAAAATGACAATGCAGCTGAGCCTTCAAATAAAGAAGCTACAGTAGATGCAGAAGCGCAACATGATGCTGAACAACAAGTAGCAGAAGCCCATGCAGAAGCTTCTAAACAAGCTACTTCTAACGATTCATTGGAAGCGAAAGCAGAAAATGACAGCACAGCTTCACAGTCTGAAATGGCAGAACCTAAACCTCAAGAAGAGAAAAAAGGTTTCTTCGCACGTTTATTCAACCTGTAAACTTGTGATTTGAACACAAATTTAATACTCAATAATATATAGCTTTGATTTAAAAACTGATTTTTTATAAACCTATAGAACTGTAATTTACTTTCAAATTTAATACTCAATTCATAAAACCTGAAACAAGCTGATATACTCCATTCAATATCTACTTTGAAGAGAGCATATCAAACTAATTTGTTTCAGGTTTTTTAATTATTCATTATGATTAATATTGAATTTTGAATAAATTTTTATAGTATGTTACTTTTAAATGGGATGGCTTCTGTGTACTTCTAAATAGATTCATCTTAATAAGTCCATTCAATTTAAATGTTTGGCTGTGTTAGTAACTGACGAATCGCACAAGTGCACACTCATATTCACATTTACTACAAACGCCTTTTTGCTCAAACAAAAATATTTGTTTACGGTAGCTTTTGAACTACCACCTGCACACACGAACACTCAAAAGATGCTAATTTTGATTCGACAGAATTTTTTACAACGTGTTTGTTCGAAGCGTCTTTTCAAGGTTGATCATTTATTATCTTTTCATTCAATAAATATGAGGTTAGCAATTTTTATCAAACCGCCATAGCCACATCTCGATTCAAGGATAAATTTGTTTTCTCATATCTTATCTCTCATGACAGTGCACGATATATATCTTTTCCAAATATTCATCACTTTTTTCCTGTTAAAATCATTTCTATTATTAATGCTTTAATGACAACTTATTTAATTTATTGCATTTAATGCCCTGCTTCATTTTCAAATATTAACTTTAATCGACTAGCTCATCACACTATTTACCCTTTCCACCTATCACTACTGAATTCAAAACGATTTGTTTACAAATCCCCTTATGCCAACGGTCGAATTTCATCATGTTTACATTTAATTGCAAATGCCCTCTTGAAATATTTTAAAATTAATATTATTCTTAGCATACTAGTCGGAATTATATTCAAAAATTTGAGGAGTGACGTTCATGAATGCTTTTCTTACACTGATTAATATTATTGTATTGGTGATTTTCATCGTAATATTGCACATGATGGCTCGCAAACATATATCTTTTGCGAAACGTGTGTTTACAGCTTTAGGGATTGGTATAGTATTCGGTGTGTTATTGCATCTTATTTATGGCACACATTCGAATGTTATTACATCAACAAGTGACTGGTTCAACATTGTCGGACAAGGTTACGTTGCATTGTTGCAAATGATTGTGATGCCTTTAATTTTCATTTCTATTGTAGCTGCATTCACTAAAATTCAAATCGGAGAAAAGTTTGCTAAAATTGGTAGTCTCATTTTTATCTTTTTAATTGGCACTGTCACCATTGCTGCGATTGTTGGTGTTGTGTATGCCTTGGTGTTTGGTTTAGATGCATCAACAATTAACCTTGGTAACGCTGAACAAGCACGTGGAAGCGAAATTGCTAAACAAGCGAAAGATTTAACAGCACATACGTTACCACAACAAATTTTGGAATTATTGCCTAAAAATCCATTCTTAGATTTCACTGGACAACGTGCAACTTCCACGATTGCTGTCGTGATATTTGCTTCGTTTATAGGATTTGCTTATTTACGCGTAGCACGCAAACAACCTGATCATGGTGAATTGCTTAAGCGTGCGATTGACGCTATCTATTCACTAGTAATGGCGATTGTGACGTTCGTCTTACGTTTAACGCCATACGGTGTATTAGCAATTATGGCCAACACATTATCGACAAGTGACTTTGGCGCCATTTGGACTTTAGGAAAATTCTTAATCGCATCGTACGCTGCATTAATTACGATGTATATCATTCACTTAATTATTTTAAGCCTGTTAGGTATTAGCCCAATTCGCTATGTTAAAAAGACTTTGGAAGTATTAATCTTTGCATTCACATCACGCTCAAGCGCGGGTGCCTTACCATTGAATGTACAAACACAAACAAGACGTCTAGGCGTGCCAGAAGGTATTGCCAATTTCGCTGCGACATTTGGATTGTCGATTGGACAAAATGGTTGTGCAGGCATTTACCCTGCCATGCTTGCAATTATGGTCGCACCCGTCGCTAATGTAGAAATTGATTTACAATTTATTGTAACGTTAATCGCTGTCGTGATTATTAGTTCATTCGGCGTTGCTGGCGTCGGTGGCGGGGCTACATTTGCATCCATATTGGTGTTGTCAACGTTAAACTTGCCAGTCGCTTTAGCCGGCGTGCTCATCTCCGTTGAACCATTGATTGACATGGGTAGAACAGCATTAAACGTGAACGATTCAATGCTAGCTGGTACAGGTACCGCCAAGTTAACTAAACATTGGGATAAAGATACTTTCGATTCAAATGATAATGCTGCATTAACTTCACACTAATTCATTGCAAGAAATACCCGCCCCCTCTAGCTATACTTATCATTTTAAGCTAGAGGGGGGCGGGTTATTTTGGTATCTTGCTATCGCTGTATTAAGCCTGATTTTTGCAATTGTTCTAACATATCTAATCTTGCTTTGTTTCCTAGGAACATCTCAATTTGCTGCGACCATGTTTCTTTGCGATTCCCGTTTGTACGTTGATCATAGTACTCGCTGATTGTCTGGTCGTAATCTGCCATTTGTGCATACTGTGTTTCCTTATCAGCATGATACTTATTATGATGGAAGACATGGTCAAATGGTAAGCGTGGCTTGGCTGCACCATTTTCGTCATCTGCGGGTTCCCCTACTGCCATACCAAATACCGGGAAGACATAGTCAGGTAAGTCTAAAATTTCTCGAACGCGTTCAACATCATTTCTTAATGATCCTAAAAAGACAATGCCATACCCCATATCTTCAGCAGTTACCGCAATATTTTCGGCAACTAATGCTGCATCGATTGCACCTACTAGCAAACCTTCCGTTGAACCATATGCATTTTCCATATCAGTTTCAGCATGTTGATCAACTAAATGATGACGATAATAATCAATAACAAAGACGAATAAATAGCCATTTTCTACAACATAAGGTTGTCCAGAAACTTCTCGTAAATTTTCTTTAATCTTCTCATCGTCGATACCAATAATTGAGTATGCTTGCAGGAAACTTGACGTCGAAGCGCTTTGTCCAGCTTCTACCAATTTCTTAACAACGTCTTCACTTAAAGGTTTATTCTTAAATTTTCTAACAGAATGATGCTTTTTCACAAGATTATATACATGTTCTGACACGTTACCCACTCCTCGATACTTTACAATTAATTTAAAATCTTCATATTGCAATTGTACACGTCCAAACTTTTTTATAGCAATTATTTGCTTATAAGTTAATAATTGAACTTTTTAAAATATTGTCTCATACTTTAAAAATCCAGTTTCTCACTCATTACCTTCATCCATCTCGAACAAATATTCTCACACCATTATCAATAAGGTTGACTTAGTTGAGAATACAAATCTTCTTTTTTTACATTTTTTACATTAAAATCAAGATATTAAATATAGACACAACCTTTTAAATCATCAACTACAAAATCCATTATCAAAGCACTTTATATTATCTTTCTTTATTTTAAAAGTAATCATTCACTTTACAAAGTTATCCAGTTGACTATTCTGGATCAAAATGTAATAATGCTAACTAAGAGATTAGAATTATTATAATTAAGCGCAATCAATTGATAGTTCTAATTCATACTTAAATTCTTAGGAGGAAGATATTTATGTCATTAATTAACAAAGAAATCTTACCATTTACAGCGCAAGCTTTCGATCCAAAAAAAGATCAATTTAAAGAAGTTACACAAGAAGATTTAAAAGGTTCTTGGAGCGTAGTATGCTTCTATCCTGCTGACTTCTCATTCGTTTGTCCAACTGAATTAGAAGACTTACAAAACCAATATGAAGAATTACAAAAATTAGGCGTAAATGTATTCTCAGTATCAACTGATACTCACTTCGTACACAAAGCATGGCATGACCATTCAGATGCAATTAGCAAAATCACTTACACTATGATTGGTGACCCATCACAAACAATCACTCGTAATTTTGATGTATTAGATGAAGCTACTGGTTTAGCTCAACGTGGTACATTCATTATCGACCCAGACGGTGTTGTACAAGCATCTGAAATTAACGCTGACGGAATTGGCCGTGACGCTAGTACATTAGCTCACAAAATCAAAGCAGCTCAATATGTTCGTAAAAACCCTGGCGAAGTATGCCCAGCTAAATGGGAAGAAGGCGCTAAAACATTGCAACCTGGTTTAGATTTAGTAGGTAAAATCTAAGGAGGCATTACAACCATGCTTAATGCTGATTTAAAACAACAACTTAAACAACTATTAGAACTAATGGAGGGCAACGTTGAATTCGTTGCCAGCCTTGGTTCAGATGATAAATCCAAAGAACTTAAAGATTTGTTGACAGAAATTACTGATATGTCACCTAGACTATCTCTTTCTGAAAAATCTTTAAAACGTACACCAAGTTTCTCAGTCAATCGTCCTGGCGAAGAAACAGGTGTAACATTTGCAGGTATTCCATTAGGTCACGAGTTTAACTCACTTGTTTTAGCAATTTTACAGGTTAGTGGTCGTGCACCTAAAGAAAAACAGTCAATCATTGACCAAATTAAAAAATTAGAAGGTTCATTCCATTTTGAAACATTCATTAGTTTAACGTGTCAAAAATGTCCTGATGTCGTTCAAGCACTTAACTTAATGAGTGTGATCAACCCTAACATCACGCATTCTATGATTGATGGTGCAGTGTTCCGTGAAGAATCTGAAAACATCATGGCAGTCCCTGCTGTCTTTTTAAATGGCGAAGAATTTGGCAATGGTCGTATGACAATCCAAGATATTCTTTCGAAACTAGGCAGTACGGCAGATGCATCTGAGTTTGAAAATAAAGAACCTTATGATGTCTTAATCGTTGGTGGTGGTCCTGCTAGTGGTAGTGCAGCGATTTACACAGCACGTAAAGGTTTACGTACTGGTATAGTTGCTGATCGTATCGGTGGCCAAGTTAATGATACTGCTGGTATTGAGAACTTCATTACTGTTAAAGAAACAACTGGTTCTGAATTTTCTTCTAACTTAGCAGCGCACATTGATCAATATGACATTGATGCAATGACAGGTATACGTGCTACAGATATCGAAAAGACTGACGAAGCAATTAAAGTTACGTTAGAAAACGGTGCTGTCTTAGAAAGTAAAACAGTCATTATTGCTACTGGTGCAGGTTGGCGTAAGCTAAACATTCCAGGTGAAGAGCAATTGATTAATAAAGGTGTTGCATTCTGCCCTCACTGTGACGGACCTCTATTCGAAAATAAAGACGTAGCAGTTATCGGTGGCGGTAACTCTGGGGTTGAAGCAGCAATTGACCTTGCTGGTATCGTTAATCATGTTACATTATTCGAATTCGCTAGCGAATTAAAAGCAGACAACGTGTTACAAGATCGTTTACGTTCTTTATCAAATGTTGATATCAAAACAAATGCCAAAACTACTGAAGTTGTCGGAGAAGACCATGTTACAGGTATACGTTACGAAGACATGAGCACCGGCGAAGAACATCTACTTAACTTAGATGGTATCTTTGTTCAAATTGGTTTACTTCCAAACACATCATGGTTAAACGATGCTGTTGAATTAAACGAACGTGGTGAAATTGTTATTGATCGTAACAATAATACTAACGTACCTGGAATATTTGCTGCTGGCGATGTAACAGATCAGAAGAACAAACAAATTATTATTTCAATGGGCGCTGGTGCAAATGCAGCATTAAATGCCTTTGACTATATTATCAGAAACTAAAGTTTTCACAGTTTTACTGACAGTATCTTACATTTGTTAAGATGCTGTTATTTTTTATCCTGGCATAAAATCATGTTATGATAAACTTAATATATACAACGAGATGTGCGATAATGCTTAAAGTATGTACCTCTCGCAAACAAATCAATATGAAAAATGATATTGAGAAGGAAAAGTATGTGAACGAAATCATTATGCTTTTACGTACGATACCTACATCTAAATTGATACAACCAATTATGCAGTTATTTATAGATAATGCTATCCTTAACAATGTTCAAAACGACGCATTATTGATAGAAAAAGTAACTCATGCACGTAATCATTTACGTCTATGGTCATTGCAAGGTCATCGTGAAATTCCAAACTAATTCAATGTTACTCTATTAAACATGAATACATATTTTTTCAATTAAAGATAAACTAAGGAGTTATATTACATTATGAAAAAGAGATTACTACTAAGTACATTTTTAGCATCGACATTAATTCTTACAGGTTGCGCGTCCGATCAATCTGATAACGAAGATCATCATACAAGTACTGGCATCCATGCACCTAAAAGCGCTAAAAAATTAGAAACAAAAGATATCTTTAACTCAGATAAGAAAAATAGTGATATTAGTGATGCAGAGATGAAGCAAGCTATAGAAAAGTATTTGTCTGTAAATAGCGATATACTTGATAACAAATATATTATGCAACATAAACTAGATAAACAAATTGACAGTCAAACAAAAGTGACTGAAAAACAAGCAGAAACACTTAGCCACTTATCTAACTTAGCTGTTAAAAACGATTTGCATTTCAAGAAATTTGTCACTGAAAACAATATTCCTAAAGAATATAAGAAACCCGTTGAATTAATGATGAATTACTTCAAAGCTTTAAATAGTACAATCGCCAATGTTGATGAAGATATTGAAAAGCTTAGCTATCAACCGCAAAATAAAATCAATGTAGTCGACGTGCCAACAAAATATGCCGGTGATGTTAATAAAAAGCAACAAGATAAAATTAAAGATTTCTTAAAATCTAAAGGTATCAAGAGTGATGTTATCGATAAATAACTGAAAGCCATCATTGCGACATGTAACACATCATTACATGAGCTTTAATTCATGACAATTCTTTATCTTTAAAAGTGACTAATCAATTTAGCTAAAGTCATCATTTGGGCATCAAGCAGCATATTACTGTTTGATGCTTTTTTATTGGTCTTAAATTCTCTATCTATGCCAAAATTCCCATTAGTTGACGCATTTGACTATATATCTAACATATTTCATACTTATATTGACTCTATAAACAAAGGATGGTCATGATGAAAGTTCGAATTACTTTTATTATCTTATCAATTTTATCAACGATTGTTTGCTTATTTTTAGCAGCCATGCATCCAACAGGTCCAAACACAGTAACTTTTGAACAGCCATATTTATTCACCCTCAACATCATTATAATGGTATTAGTCGCATTACCTTCAATTGTTTTAGCTATATATGATTATACGAGTTTTAGAATTTCTTCTGCTATTTTACAATTTCTTGGGGCTATCTCTTGGTTCTTTTTATCATTGATATTATCGTTCACACAATTTACACCTTTTACATTAGCGTCATTTATAACTTCAATTATTTTGTTCGCAAGCACAATTATCACATTATCTATTGGTGGTAAGTCTGTTGATAAGAATGATTCCCATTAAATTCCAAATGCCAAAAAGGTTCTGAAGGCCACTATAAAACACAGCTTTTCAGAACCTCTATACTTCTATTCAATGATATATGGTTTGCAATTTTCAACTTTTAAATCCACAGCTTCTTCCCGTGAAACGTTATTAAAATAAACCATTAAACAACGAATGACAACTTGATGTGCAACAATGACGATATCATCTTTTTGTGTATCTTCATTGACAACATGATTCATAAAATGTTCTACGCGTTGATATACATCTTCATAACTTTCTCCTTCAGGCGCTTTTTGTGAAAAACTATGACGAAAGTCTTTAAAGTTTGGATCATTGAAATATTTTTCATATTTCGGATTCGCACTGATTTCATCTTTATATTCACCCTCAAATACGCCAAGTGAACGTTCTCTTAATAGAGGCGTAGTCGTTGATGCAATGTCATATGGAAAAATATGTTCAAACGTTTGCTGTGTTCTTAATAAGTCTGAAACATATACATGTTTAATCTGTTTCTCTTTAAAATAATCACATAAATCGTCTGCACTTTTTGTGCCAGTATCCGTTAACGGCACATCTAATTGTCCACAAAAATAAGATCTAAAATGTTTATTATCATAATTCGATTGTGATTCACCATGTCTAACTAAATAAATCGTCATGCTATTACTCCTTACCTTATGTATTTCATATCTACCATAACACTTTGACCACTTAATCGGCATCAATCTTAATAGTCTTTTCTAAAAAAGAATTAATTCATATTTTAAATTAATGACTCTAAAAATAGTATTGTCTTTAATCAAGTGATGTGTTACTATATGGGTGTAGTTCTTAAATGACTACACAGTCTTTTATATTCATGAACATAATACTCCTGGATGGCGCAACCCAACGTCATCCTTTTTTTATTTGTCAAATACTCGCTTTTTTATTTCCAACCTCTCCTCATGTTAATTTATTACTTTTTAATCCTATCTTACCTACATTTTCAAATATTATAATACATATTGACCATTTTCACGCAAATAAAAAAGATGACAACTGAATGCCATCTTTATTTCAATTCAACCTAAGTTGAATATTTTATTTTTTACGAACAGCTCTTAAAATTAACGTTACAATTGCAATAAAGATAATTGAACCAATTAAAGCTGGTAAGATGTAAATACTTCCTAATTCAGGACCCCATTGTCCGAATAGTTTGCCACCTACCCATGATCCAATAATACCCGCGATAATATTACCTAAAATACCACCTGGGATATCTTTACCCATAATAGCACCAGCAGCCCATCCAATTAAGCCACCGACAATTAACATTCCAATAAATCCAAACATAATTTTCAGTCTCCTTTTTCTATTTATTTTGCGTTATTCTAAGTAGTACCCCTTATTTACAATTCTAAAACAAATTCAAATTATTTTTATCCAAATATTTTTAAAAGTAGTAATTGAATATCAATTTTATTCAATGTAGCTATCGTTATTTAAAGTCTCTGTACCGGTAATATCATATACATTTACATTATTTTTTCTGCCGAATTCATAGCTTGATTATTTTATGTTATAGGACTAGAATATACACATATTATTAGAGCATCTTTGAATTTTAAATCAAGAAGCGAGGTTAATGAACAATGAATATGCATATTTTATATAACTTACGAACTAAACATAATTTAGAAATTGACGAATTAGCACAGCAATTAAATGAGAAATATGGTACTAAATATGAAGCACATCAAATTTGGGAATGGGAGAATCATCACCATGAACCTAAATTTAAAGATGCCATGCATTTAGCTGACTTCTTTGATGCACCATATGAAATGTTTTTAGAAAGTAAGGTTAAAGAATATCAGAAACATTTAGAAGAAGTCGATATTCGCATGGATAAATAGATGCAAATAAACCCTCACAACACGTTTGGCATATATCCTTTCAAATCTATACTGGATATATTACATTACGTTGTGAGGGTATTTTATTAATTAATATAAATTAAGACATTTTACAAGCGTTAATGCAACGAATCTTTTTAGTGATCTTGCTCACTCTTTAATACTTTACCGTTCTTAGCATCAACAGTAACTTCTTGTTTTTTATTACCTTTTTTCAAATCGATATTGTAAACAAGTTTGCCATCATCTTTTTCAAGTGACCATTCTTTAATATCACCATCAAATTCTTTTTGTCCTTCTTTAATGGCTTTTTTGTAATCTATAGCATCGCTATATTTAAAGTTATCATTTTCATTCACTGTATCTTCTTTTTCAGTCTTTTTATTAATCACTTTTTTATTTTTATCAGCAACAAGTACTTCTGACTCTTCACCAGATTTTTGTTGCGTCACTTTATAAGCCCATTCACCATTAGAATTTTCAAATGAAATTCCTTTCAACTTTTGGCCTTTGTAAGTTTCTTCAGCTTTTTTCACAGCATCTTCTGGGCTTGTTTTAACATCTTTTAAAGCAATAACATCTTTTGTTGTATTAGTGTCTTGATTAGTATTTGACTCTGTTGATTTTGTTTCATCTTTTGGAGTATCATTGCCACATGCAGTAAGCACCACCGCTGACATTGATAACACTGCTAATGATTTTAATTTCATAATATCACTCTCTCTTCCTATTTTTGAAACTCATAACAAAAGCTTATATGCTATATAGATTGTATTACCCCTTGTTTTTAATTTTATTCATAATTATTACAAATATTTTTAAATTAATCATCATGTGTTACTTTCGTTCGTACTCATTTTATAATTGAACCATGTAATATAAGCATGCTATTATCGACTCAGTTTGTCTAATGCTTTTTTAGGTACTTCTTCCTTTTCAACTTCTTCAAAAGTTTCTACATGATGACCTTTATGTGTAATTTTCAAGTATCTATGCGGTTTAACATCAAATGTAGCAGTATACATTAATTGCGTCTCTTTCCCTTCTTTATTAAAAGCACTTTGAGTATAACTTCGGAGTTGATCATCCATTCTAGTAGACACCTCTGTCGTTTTAACATAAGAATCATCTTCCTTTACTAATGGGTTAAATTGATCTGTTATACCATGAGAGTCTATTGTTTTTAAAATGAATAAAGCAGCATAAGCGCCAATGATAGTAAGTGCAAGATATGTTATTGTTTTTAAAATCGTTTTCAAAAGATCACCTCTGACAAAATATAAAATAGGATGCCTCTGAAAACAACTTACATAATTGTAATTAAAGTGTAAGTATTAGGAGAAAATGATGGTATTTGAATCTGAAAGATACGAATCGTTTTTAAAATAAGTTATTTTATAGAGACTTTATTATGGAATTGAAAGAAGTTAATTTTAAGGTTGTCGAATGTAAAAACATATTGATTAACCATAAAAGAGAAATTATTTTTGTAGATTTCGGCATAAACGTCATTAAAGAATTTTC
Organism: Staphylococcus sp. EG-SA-15; assembly: GCF_017151895.1. NCBI lineage: Bacteria > Bacillati > Bacillota > Bacilli > Caryophanales > Staphylococcaceae > Staphylococcus > Staphylococcus sp. EG-SA-15. The sequence goes on from NZ_JACVZN010000002.1 coordinate 43,794, forward strand.
TATATGATGGTGCTAATCATAACAAAGAAAGCTAGGCACCTTTAGATACCTAACTTTCAAAGTATTAGCGATAAAACACTATATATACTAATTTAACTTAATTTCAAACTTGTTCAATGTCATTAACACTTTTCACAAGTTCGAAAGTTACATTTTTTATATCATCAGTATTAATTTTTACATTTTCCCTATCTTTTTGTAGCTCTTTATGCGACTCTAATGTATATTTACCACCATTCTTTGTATTTATGACAATGTTACCTTTAGGCAAATGTTCTCCCATATATAAGCCATAAGAAATATGAGCAAATCTTATGATATGATCCAATTCTTTTAAAGTGACAACTTCTTTATTAAGAGTAATGTTCCTCTTAGGTGTATACACTCTATCAGCAACTCTGTATGTTCCTTCTAAATGTATACGAACTTGGTTTTCATTTAAAGGTCTCTCTGAATAAACCCAATTCCTAGATTTATTAGATTTTCCATTTATTGTATCCTTGCTGTATCTATCGTAAAGTTTTTTAACCAAAGCTTTTTCTGAATTATTTGGTACTTCTTCAACTTTTTGTAATTGTTTATCTTGTACACTTGAGGAATTTTGTGTTGACGCGTCTGCTTTTGGATATATTCCAAATGTTCCCCCATAGATGATACCTAGCGATAGAATAGATTTTAATACGATTGAATTTTTCGAGTCATTTTTTTTGAACATATTTAATTACCTCCTTGATGTAAAGCTTTATTTGCTACAATTATAAAAATAATAGACGTGTTCATGAATTAAATTCATCTTAACTCTTGATTAACTTTAATTTGCTACCACTCTGAATTTAATAACTATAAATCGTCTACACATAATTGGACTAAATCTAAGAGAATAGAATTTGTTAATTTAAAATAGTAAGCAATTCAAAGTTATATGTGTAATAGATAAAATAGATATCCCTATAGTGATGCGTTACTAGCTAAACGTAATAACACTTTAGAAGATAATGAAGATAATGAAGATAAGGAGTTACTGGATTGTTTCGACTATGTAATTAAGTATAAAAATATCCAACGACAAAACGTAATTATAAAATGGTAAAAGCTATGGTACAGTTTCAAATTGCTAATGACATGCGTATCGGTGAGCTACTTGCAATAAAGAGAGAAAATATAAACTATGAAGATAAAACGCTAGATATCGATGGTACAATTAATTGGATAACTGAAAAAAGACGGGAGCATTCGGAGTAAAGGAGACAACTGAAAGAAGTAATAGCTATAAGGCCATAGGGCTCACTACCCAAAGCATCGACTTATTAAGAACACTTATGCTTGGAATGATAAGTTTATTGATAGAGAGTACATATTCACAAATACGGCTGGTAGCCCTATCGACTCGAACAAAATTAGCCACATTATTAAAGGGGGCGCTGATATTAGTTCTATTAAGAAACCTGTAACGACGCATACATTACATCATTCGCATATATCTACACTTGCTCAATTAGGAATTAACTTAAAAGCAATGCAAGAGCATGTAGGTCATTCAGATTATAAAAAAAATCTAGAGATATACACACATGTTACTAATCAGATGGCGAAAGATATGATGAATAAATTTGAATGATTGGGGAGTTAAAAACTATGAACAGAAAAACACCTAAAACTACTGATGGTTTAATGAGACATATAAGAGACAATAAAGGTATCCAAATAAATGGTAGCACGGAAAAAATCCAGTTACGAAACATCGGCTATTTTCATGGATTCAAAGGGTATAATTTCTTTTTAAACAAAGAGGAAGAACTTAATTTTGAAAAATTTAGCGAATTACAAGCTTTATACAGTTTTGATACAGAAATTAAAAGCCTTTTCTATAAACACGTTATGTTCTGTGAAACGGCTATTAAAAATAGATTGCTAGAAATAGTTTGTGTAAACTCTGGCTTTGATTTAGATAGTTTATTTCAAAAATCATTAACATATTATAAAAGTTATAGTCTCGGTAGCTCAAAATATAAAAAACATTTAAAAAATACTACTAGACTAAGAAGAGATATTTACGACATGATCCATGAACATTGTAATTCGAAACCTTACATTTATCATTACATACATCAAGATAGAACCGTGCCACTATATGCCGTATTTGAATTATTCACTTTGGGAAATCTGGTGTTTTTCACTCGTTGCATGTCCCAAAATTTGAATATAGAAGCTCAAAAGCAACTAAAATTATACTCCCCAGCATTTGATCAAAGTAAAGATATACTAGGTGACATCATTGATTGTATGAAAGGCTTAAGAAATGCTATAGCTCACAATGGTGTACTTTATGACTGTAGATTTAAAACTGGAGAGACAAGTAATAGATTAAAAGAATATTTAGCAGTAAAAATGGATATACACAATTTAGATTTCGACAGAATAATTGATTATCTCATTTTATTAATTTTAATTTGTTCTGGTCTCTCTTATTCTAAAACAGAACTCCAAAGAATTATAAAGCAATTCGAACAAAACCTTGATTTTTTACGATCAAAGATAAGCGAGTCGACTTATGATAAAATTATAGGTGTTCGAGCAAGACCTAAATTAAGAAGTTTAAAGAACTTTATCAATAACCTTGATTTTTATCTAAAAACATATTAATATTATACATAAATAGCGGTGCATATCTGCGGAATGCACTTGAGGTTAACTGTTACTGACGGTTGCCTCTTTTTTTATGCATCTAAATTCATATTATTTTTGCAATATAAACATATCTTTGTGCAAATTCCGAACACAAAACATTCACATCATCCTTTTTTGCCCTTTTTCTATACCCCAAAACACAAAAAGCCCCGTAAGCCTATGCCTACGGGGTTTGACAATAAATTATATATTATTGTTCTTCTTTAACATATGGTAATAATGCCATATGACGAGAACGTTTGATAGCTGTAGTCAACATACGTTGATATTTAGCTGAAGTACCAGTTACACGACGTGGTAAAATTTTACCGCGTTCTGAGATAAAACGTTTTAATAATTCAGTGTCTTTGTAGTCGATATGTGTAATACCATTTGCTGTGAAATAGCATACTTTTTTACGACGACGTCCGCCTCTTCTTGGTCCACCTGCCATGATTGTGTGCCTCCTTTGATAATTTTTTCGCTTTAATTTCGTTAATTTTTATTAGAATGGTAAGTCATCATCACTTATATCAATCGGTCCGTTTGCATTTGCAAATGGATTATCAGATTGTTTCGTGTTTGATGAATTATTGTACGAATTGTTTTGTCCTGATTGTTGACCACCGAATCCTTGACCGTAATCTTGGAATTCATTTTGTTGACGTTGGCCACCATTTTGTTGCGCATTTTTAGGTTCAAGGAATTGAACGCTATCACACACAACTTCAGTAACAAACACACGACGACCTTCTTGATTTTCATAATTACGGGATTGTAAGCGACCATCTACACCAGCTAAACTACCTTTAGATAAATAGTTATTTACATTATCTGCTTGTCTTCTAAAAACAACACAGTTAATAAAATCTGCTTCGCGCTCCCCTTGAGCATTCGTGAACGTACGATTTACTGCAAGAGTGAATGTCGCTACACTCACACCTGAGGGAGTGGTTCTGTATTCCGGATCTTTCGTTAAACGACCTACTAATACAACTCTATTTAGCATTTAAACGCCCCCTCTAATTATTACTTGTCTTCGTCTTCACGAATAACCATGTAACGAATGATATCGTCACTGATTTTAGCTAGACGTTGGAATTCGTCAGTAGCTTTGTTGTTATCAGATTTAACACGTACGATGTTGTAGAAGCCATCTTTGAAATCATTGATTTCATAAGCTAGGCGACGTTTACCCCAGTCTTTTGCTTCTAAAACTTCTGCACCTTCAGTAGCTAAGATGCCGTTGAAACGTTCAACTAACGCTTTTTTAGCATCTTCCTCAATGTTTGGGCGTACGATGTACATAACTTCATATGTTCTCATTTTATATTTGCACCTCCTTGTGGTCTATACGGCTTATCAATCTTAAAACAGATAAGCAAGGAATAATTTTCATTACTCACAATAAAGAATTATATCATGCGCCATTACTTTTTACAATAATAATTCAAACTACTCTTCATATCATTTTTGACATTAATTCATTTGAAATTTTCTATGATATTTTTAAAAATACACTTCACAAAAGCGAACGCATGTTCTATAATAGTTGTGAGGTGTTAAGGAATGAATTTAAATATTGATTGGTCTAAAGATTTTCAAGAATTCCAAGAGATACTTAATAGTGGCATTCATCCTGAATGGCTTTATTGTGCAAAGGCTAATCTTGTTTTAGAGCCTGCTTATACTGGCGAAGGCAAACAATTTTTCAGCACTCAAGATATTATTAACGCGAGTAAAATTATTCCATTCTTTTAATAAATTATACGCATAATTAAAAGAGGCGAACAATTGATTCCGCCTCTTCTCCATATATACTATTTAATTAACTTCACTCTATCGTTTATACATTAAATCTGAAATGAACGATATCGCCATCTTGCATAATATATTCTTTACCTTCTAATCGTTGTCTGCCCGCTTCTTTAGCGCCACTTTCGCCACCATATTGTACATAGTCGTCATAACTTGTTACTTCGGCACGGATAAATCCACGTTCAAAATCAGTATGAATGATACCAGCACATTGAGGTGCAGTCATACCTTGTTTAAATGTCCAAGCACGTACTTCTTGCACACCAGCAGTAAAATATGTTGATAATCCTAATAATTCATAAGTTGTTCTAATTAATCGATCTAATCCTGGTTCTTCGATACCTAAATCTTCTAAGAACATTTCTTTATCTTCATCATCTAATGTAGCAATTTCTTCTTCAATTTTTGCACTAATAACAATCACTTCAGAGTCTTCTTGCGCTGCATATTCACGAATCGCTTTTACTTTATCATTATCATCATCACCAATTTCATCTTCACCAACATTAGCGATATAAAGCATTTTTTTAGAAGTCAGTAATTGCGCTTGATTCACCCATTTTTGATCTTCTTCATTAAAGTCAATACTACGAGCGGGTTTACCATTTTCTAAAGCTTCTTTAATAGTTGTTAAAATACGTACTTCCATTTCAGCAGTCTTATCTTTTTGACGTGCTAATTTTTCAATTCTAGGCAAACGTTTCTCAACAGATTCTAAGTCCGCTAGTACTAATTCCATATTAATAACTTCAATATCATCAATAGGGTCTACTCGACCAGCAACATGAGTTACGTTATCATCATCAAATGCACGAACGACCTGACAAATCGCATCTACTTCTCTAATATGTGATAAGAATTTATTACCTAACCCTTCTCCCTTTGAAGCACCTTTCACAATACCAGCGATATCTGTAAATTCAAATGTAGTCGGCAATGTCTTTTTAGGTTGAACCATTTCTTCTAATTTAAGTAATCTAGCATCTGGCACTTCTACTATCCCTACATTAGGATCAATCGTAGCGAATGGATAGTTCGCTGCTAAAGCACCTGCTTTTGTTATTGCATTAAATAATGTTGATTTACCAACGTTTGGCAATCCAACGATACCTGCTGTTAAAGCCATTAATCATTCTCCTATCTTTGTGTATCATCATGAGATTCGATGATTTTTTTAAGTTTTTTATCAAACGTTTGACGTGGAATCATAATACTTCTTTGACAATTTTCACATTTAATTCTTATGTCTGCACCCATTCTAATAATCTTAAAACGGTTTGTTCCACACGCATGTTGTTTTTTCATTTCTACTATATCATTTATTCCATATTTTGACGCCATTAAATATGACCTCCATGTATTATAAACTACTAAACACCGTTTTCACTATGATTATAAGCAGTCATAATTGGTTGAGGTGTTTTAATACCTTCTTGTAAAAACATTTTTTGTACTTCTTTGCGAATAATTCGAGCTCCAGCAAATCCTTCACCTGGAATTGTTTCTGCAGATATTCTCAATATTACTCTTGTATCTTCAATAGCATCAATACCAATAACAACCGGATCACTAACAAATAAGTAATATTTACTACGTAAAGAAGTAAATAGTTTGTTTAGTTTTTTATCAACATTATCAATGTTTTCTTCGACAGACACTGGAATTTTAACGATAGCTGTACCATTTGTAATTGAGTAGTTCGTTATTTCACCCATACTACTATTTGGTAAAATTGTTAATTCTCCTGAAATTGTATTGATTCGTGTTGAACGAAGTCCTATTGATTTAACCGTTCCCTCTGCCACAGTCGTACCACCATTGTTTATTTTAACATAATCACCTACATCAAATTGACTTTCAAATATAATGAAAAATCCAGTAATAACGTCTTTAACAATGGTTTGAGCACCAAAACCTACTGCTAAACCTACGACACCAGCACTTGCAATAACACCTTCAACACTAATGCCAAATTTACTTAAAATCGTCGTAATAACTATAAACCAAACGATATACTTCACTACATTTTGAACAAGAGATATTAAAGTTTTAGATCGCTTTTTGTTACTCTTTTTACTCTTATTTTGAATCTTAAATCCCTGTTCAATCATTTTATTCAGTATTTTAATAACTATGAGGGCTACGATAATATAAATAACAATCATAGCGATTTTAGTTGCAATGTTTTCATATGTTTCTATTTTTGTTAATGGCTCAAATAGAGATGAAATAATATTCATGACTTGATTCATGATAAGCGTTACTCCCTTCTATATGATATATCAATATTGTATTCATATTTTTATATACTTCCAACCTACGAAAGTCTCAATATATCTAGAATCAAATGTTCACTGATTACAATTTATTTACACTTGCACAAAGAGTTATTATATAAAATTGTGTAACTATTTACCATACCTACGATTTAATTGTTCAATTATTCTTAGAAAATCTTCTTGTGAATCAAACTCAAATGAGATTTTACCAACCGATTTTTTTATTGATATATCTACTTTGGTACCATACTGTTCTCGCAACTGTCGTTCTTGCTGCTTTATAAATTTAGGCTTAGTTATATCTACTTTGTCTGTTTCCGACTTTGACGAAACATTTTTTAATTCATTAACATGGTTTTCTAAATATCTGACACTCCACTTTTCTTTAACAACCCGTTTCGCTAACCTAAGCATTTGTTGTTCATCTTTAATTGCCAATAACGTTCGTCCATGTGCACTTGTCAGTCGCCCATCTTTTACCATGTCAGCAATCTTTTTCGGCAAATGTAATAACCTCAACATATTCGCTATATACGGGCGCGACTTACTCAATCGTTTCGCTACTTCTTGTTGTGTAATTTTCAAATCTGTTATCAAACGTTGATAACTTTCAGCTTCTTCAATCGCATTTAAGTCTTCTCGTTGTAAATTTTCGATGACCGCCAGTTCCATCATATCTTCATCTGTTAAATCTTTGATAATCGCTGATACGTATTTTAGACCAGCAATTTTCGAAGCTCTAAACCTTCTTTCACCAACTACAATGTAATAACCTTGAACTGTTTTTCTAAGCACAATTGGTTGCAAAATACCATATTGCTTAATTGAATCTGCCAAATCATTTAAATGATTTTCATCGAAAGTTTTTCGGGGCTGATACGGATTCGGTTTGATATCCGATATATCTATTTGCTTAATTTGTTCATCTTTTGTTTTAGTAATACGTTGATCTTCACTTTTTGACAATTCACTCACATCACTTTTTATTTGATAACAACAGTTAAATATATTTTATGTATTCTAAATGAGTCAGACAACCATTAACCACACTTTATTTAAAAAATAATTCATTTTTTAACTTCAAGATACCAATTACAATTTCACACACAAATTAACTTTTAAATCAAAATTTTCTGAATAATTGTTGACAAATCTTTTTTTACTCTGTAAGCTAATTAATATCTTATAACAGTTTAATGAAACGTAAACACAATAAAGAGGAAAGTAAAACACACCCTGCTTATACAGAGAGTCTTTAGTAGCTGAGAGAAGATTTTGAAAGCGTGTTTGAAAATGGCCTTGGAGTGTTGATGCCAATATGAGGTGTCTACGGGTTCGCCCGTTATAGCGATACAGTATTAACATTGATGTTAAATGGCGTACTGGATTCTTTACGCACGATTTTTTGTTAATAAGTATGGGATAGCACATTACTATATCCTTACTTAACGACTTAAATTGTGATAATTGTTCAGTAAGCATATTTACTTTTAATGCGTACTGAATAAGGTTATTTCAGCGATGGAATAACAAATAAAGGTGGTACCGCGAAACATAAGCTTTCGTCCTTTTTATCCGATTCATTCGGGTACGAAGGACGGAAGCTTTTTATTTTTTCTTATAGGAGGGTCTTAATATGAAGGATACACAGTTAGCCCAAATCACATTAACTGATGATTCAACCGGTGCTATAGCGAATCCAATCCATTTATCTACTGCCTACAAACATCCAAAACTAGGACAATCGACAGGATTTGATTATACACGTACTAAAAATCCTACACGCTCAACATTTGAAACCTGTTTTGCCAAACTTGAGCATGGTATTGCATCATTCGCTACATCAAGTGGAATGTCAGCCATTCAATTAATATGTAATCTATTTAAACCTCATGATGAAATTTTAGTTTCATTCGATTTATATGGTGGCACATTTAGATTATTTGAATTTTACGAGCAACAATACAATATCAAATTTAAGTACGTTGATTTTACAGATTATGAACAAGTTGAAAAAGAAATCACTGATAAAACAGTTGCATTATTCATTGAACCAATATCTAACCCACAAATGATTGCTATTGATGTAAAGCCATACTATCAACTTTGTAAAGCTAAAGGCTTATTGTCAATTATCGACAATACTTTTTTAACACCTTATCTTTCAACACCACTAGCAGAAGGTGCTGATATAGTCTTACATTCAGCCACGAAATATATTGGCGGACATAACGATGTACTAGCAGGTGTCGTAACTGTCAAAGATGAATCACTCGCGCAACAGTTTTTTGATTTTCACAACATGACTGGCGCAACACTTTCACCAATAGATAGTTATTTGTTGTTACGTGGACTTAAAACTTTGCATTTACGCATTGAGCGTGCGCAATCAAACGCTAGAAAACTTGCTAAAAAATGTCAGTCACTTCAAGCAATTGACGAAGTACTATATAGCGGGCAAACTGGCATGCTTAGTTTAAGACTTAACAAGGCCTATAGCGTCGCTGAATTATTAGAAAATTTAGACATTTGCATTTTTGCAGAAAGTTTAGGAGGTACTGAAACATTAGTGACCTTCCCTTACACCCAAACACATGTTGATATGCCAGATGCTGAAAAAGATAAACGTGGCATTGATGAGTATTTAATCCGCTTATCACTAGGTGTTGAAAATTATGAAGACATCGAACGCGATATCATCCAAGCATTAGATAAAGCTCAGATTGGAGAGATTGTATGACACTTTCAAAAGAGACAGAAGTGATATTCGATTGGCGTAGAGGTGTGGAATATCATTCAGCTAACCCACCACTCTATGATTCTTCAACATTCCATCAAACAAGTCTTGGTGGCGATGTTAAATATGATTATGCACGAAGTGGCAACCCTAACCGTGAACTTTTAGAAGAGAAGTTAGCACGATTAGAACAGGGAAAATTCGCTTTTGCTTTTGCATCAGGTATTGCTGCTATTTCAGCAGTACTTTTGACTTTCAAATCTGGTGATCATGTCATCTTACCCGATGATGTATATGGCGGTACTTTTCGCCTCACTGAGCAAATTTTGAATCGATTTAATATTGAATTTACAACCGTAGATACTACCAAGCTCGAACAAATCGAGGGTGCCATTCAATCAAACACAAAATTAATTTATATCGAAACACCATCGAATCCCTGTTTTAAAATTACTGATATCAAAGCTGTTTCTAAAATAGCCGAAAAGCATGAACTACTGGTAGCTGTGGACAATACATTTATGACACCGTTAGGTCAATCACCTTTATTACTTGGCGCTGATATTGTCATTCATAGTGCTACAAAATTTTTAAGTGGACATAGCGATTTAATTGCTGGTGCTGTCATAACTAATAATGAGGCAATTAGTGACGCTCTTTATTTAATACAAAATGGTACAGGCAATATGTTATCTGCTCAGGATAGCTGGACACTTGCTAAACATTTAAAAACTTTTCCAATCAGATTTAAACAATCTGTCGAAAACGCTCAAAAAATCGTGTCATTTTTAATAAAGCAAGATGAAATTTCAGAAGTTTATTATCCGGGACTCACTACTGCTCATTTAGAACAAGCTAAAAATGGCGGTGCCGTTATTGGCTTTCGTTTAGCTGATGAGTCTAAAGCACAACAATTTGTCGATGCACTGACATTACCACTCGTTTCAGTGAGTCTGGGCGGTGTTGAAACGATCCTTTCACATCCAGCAACAATGTCTCACGCTGCACTACCTGAAGAAGTGAGACAAGAACGTGGTATCACTTTCGGTCTATTCCGATTAAGTGTTGGTCTCGAAGATCCTGATGAACTCATTGCAGACATCAAATACGCATTAAAGGAGGCATTCAATGAGTCAATTCCTCACACAATTGAAAGATAATGTTTTAGTAGCTGATGGCGCTATTGGAACCATTTTATACTCTGAAGGATTAGACACCTGTCCAGAAGCATATAATCTTAGCCATCCAGATAAAGTTGAACGTATCCATCGTTCATATATCGAAGCTGGTGCTGATGTCATTCAAACCAATACTTATGGTGCAAATTTTGAAAAGTTAAAACGATTCGGTCTTGAAGATAAAGTTAAAGCTATACATCAAGCCGCCGTACGCATCGCAAAAAAAGCAGCAAATAAAGATACGTATATATTAGGCACAGTTGGTGGGTTTAGAGGTATCAAACAAGAGGATATCAGCTTACAAACTATTCTTTATCATACTGAAATTCAAATAGACACCTTAATTGAAGAAGGCGTTGACGCGCTACTTTTCGAAACGTATTACGACCTAGAAGAGCTAACAAATGTCATTTCACGAACGAGAAAGAAATACGACATTCCAATCATTGCTCAATTAACCGCTTCAAACACAAATTACTTAGTTAATGGTCAGGCAATCAATGAAGGATTAAAACAACTCGTTCAATGTGGTGCAAACATCGTGGGACTCAATTGTCATCATGGCCCGCACCATATGCAAGAGTCTTTCACACATATTGAATTACCAGAGCACGCATTCTTATCTTGTTATCCAAATGCCAGCTTATTAGATATTGAAAATAGTGAATTTAAGTATAGTGACAATGCACAATATTTCGGTCAAGTTGCTCAAAATCTAATTCGCGAAGGTGTTCGTTTAATTGGTGGTTGCTGTGGTACAACGCCAGAGCACATCAAATTTATTAAAGAATCTATTCAGACACTTAAACCTGTTAATGACAAAAAAGTGATTCCGATACCAAAGAAAGCACTTTTCAATCCATCTCAAAATAAAGTTAGACAATCATTAACATCTAAGGTTCAAGAACGTCCAACCGTTATTATCGAATTGGATACACCGAAACATTTAGACACGGATAGATTTTTTGAAAATATCGCTAAACTTGACAAAGCTAATGTAGATGCGGTAACACTCGCAGATAATTCATTGGCAACTGTCAGAATTAGCAACATTGCTGCTGCAAGCTTAATTAAACAATATTACAATATTGAACCACTCGTACATATTACTTGTCGAGACCGAAACTTAATCGGCTTGCAGTCCCATTTACTTGGATTATCGCTCATTGGCGTTAACGAAATATTAGCCATAACTGGTGATCCTTCAAAAGTTGGTCACTTACCAGGTGCAACCAATGTCTATGATGTTAATTCTAAAGGATTAACTGAACTCGCTCTAAGATTTAATCAAGGTATTAACACTGACGGTGATGCGCTGAAGAAACGTACACACTTCAACATCGCTGGCGCCTTTAATCCTAATGTTCGAAAATTAGATGGTGCCGTCAAAAGATTAGAGAAAAAGATAGAAAGCGGAATGTCTTATTTTATAACACAACCCGTGTACAGCAAAGAGAAAATCATTGAAATTTACCATGCCACTAAGCACTTGAACAAACCATTTTTCATAGGCATTATGCCTATCGCAAGTTACAAAAACGCACTCTTTTTGCATAATGAAGTGCCAGGAATCAAGATGTCAGATGAAATTTTACAACAATTTGAAGCAGTTAAAGATGATAAAGCCAAAACACGAGAACTAAGTCTTAAGCTTTCAAAGGATTTAATCGATACTGTTCATGAATATTTTAATGGTTTATACATTATCACACCGTTTCAAAATGTCGAAGATTCATTAGAACTTGCAGCATACTCAAAATCTATTACTGCTCACAAGGAGGCAATATTATGACAACAATTAAAACATCAAACTTAGGATTCCCAAGATTAGGTAGAAAAAGAGAATGGAAAAAAGCCATCGAAAGTTATTGGGCAAAAAAGATTTCTAAAGAAGAATTAGATCAAACATTAACTGATCTACATAAAGAAAATTTATTATTACAAAAGTACTATCACTTAGATAGCATCCCAGTTGGTGATTTCTCTTTATATGACCATATTTTAGATACGTCATTATTATTCAACATCATCCCTGAACGTTTCCAAGGAAGAACTATTGATGATGATTTATTATTTGATATTGCTCGCGGTAATAAAGACCATGTTGCAAGTGCACTTATAAAATGGTTTAACACTAACTATCATTACATCGTACCTGAATGGGACAATGTTGAGCCTAAAGTGAGTCGCAACGTATTATTAGATCGCTTTAAATATGCCCAATCTTTAAACGTTAACGCTCACCCTGTCATTGTTGGTCCGATTACTTTTGTTAAATTATCAAAAGGCGGTCACCAAACTTTTGAAGAAAAAGTTAAAACGTTATTACCACTTTATAAAGAAGTGTTTGAATCATTAATTGATGCAGGTGCTGAGTACATTCAAGTTGATGAGCCAATCTTAGTTACAGACGACAGTGAAAGCTATGAAAATATTACACGTGAAGCTTATGACTATTTCGAAAAAGCTGGTGTTGCTAAAAAATTAGTCATTCAAACATACTTTGAACGTGCACATCTTAAATTCTTAAGTTCTTTACCTGTTGGTGGTATAGGTTTAGACTTTGTCCATGATAATGGCTATAACCTTAAACAAATTGAAGCTGGAGATTTTGATAAATCAAAAACATTATACGCTGGAATTATTGATGGTCGTAATGTATGGGCAAGTGACATTGAAGCTAAAAAAGTCTTAATCGATAAATTGTTAGCACACACTAATGAACTTGTCATTCAACCATCATCTTCATTATTACATGTTCCAGTATCTTTAGATGATGAAACATTAGATACAAGTGTTGGCGAAGGCTTAAGCTTTGCAACTGAAAAATTAGACGAATTAGATGCATTGCGTCGCCTATTTAATCAAAACGATAGTGTTAAATATGATAAATTAAAAGCACGTTATGAGCGTTTCCAAAATCAATCATTTAAAAACTTAGATTATGATTTCGAAAGCGTGCGCACTTCAAGACAATCACCATTCGCGCAACGTATTGAACAACAACAAAAACGTTTGAACTTACCGGATTTACCAACAACAACTATTGGATCATTCCCACAAAGCCGAGAAGTTCGAAAATACCGTGCAGATTGGAAGAACAAACGCATTACAGACGAAGCATATGAAACATTCTTAAAAAATGAAATTGCTCGATGGATTAAAATTCAAGAAGAAATTGGCTTAGATGTATTAGTTCACGGTGAATTTGAACGTAATGACATGGTTGAATTCTTCGGAGAAAAATTACAAGGTTTCTTAGTAACTAAATTCGGTTGGGTGCAATCATATGGTTCACGTGCCGTAAAACCACCAATCATTTATGGTGATGTAAAATGGACAGCGCCTTTAACTGTTGATGAAACAGTTTATGCACAAAGCTTAACAGATAAACCAGTTAAAGGTATGTTAACTGGACCTGTAACAATTCTAAACTGGTCATTTGAACGTGTTGATTTACCACGTAAAGTCGTTCAAGATCAAATTGCTTTAGCAATCAACGAAGAAGTATTAGCACTTGAAGCTGCAGGAATCAAAGTTATCCAAGTTGACGAACCTGCATTACGTGAAGGCTTACCATTACGCTCTGAATATCACGAACAATATCTTAAAGATGCTGTTTTATCATTTAAACTTGCAACGTCTTCAGTTCGTGATGAAACTCAAATCCATACACATATGTGTTATTCTCAATTCGGTCAAATCATTCATGCTATTCATGACTTAGATGCTGATGTTATTTCAATTGAAACATCTCGTAGCCATGGTGATTTAATTAAAGACTTTGAAGATATTAATTATGATTTAGGTATTGGTCTAGGTGTGTATGATATTCATAGTCCACGTATTCCAACAAAAGAAGAAATTACTACAGCAATCAATCGTTCACTACAACAAATCGACCGTTCATTATTCTGGGTAAACCCTGACTGTGGTTTGAAAACGCGAAAAGAAGAAGAAGTTAAAGATGCATTGACTGTGCTTGTGAATGCTGTTAAAGCTAAACGCCAAGAATAATCGCAGCATTTATCATATAATAAACTAAAAACGGGTGATTTTATGACACAATATCCTTTATGGCAACAATTAAATACTTTAAAACAAGCAACTTGGGTTGATTTAACGCATACATTTGATCCGGAAATACCACGTTTTAGTGAGTTTGAAAAAGGCGAAGTTTCAACTTTATTCACGGTTAAAGATCATGGTTTCTATGTGCAACGTTGGAATATTGTAACGCAATATGGTACTCACATTGATGCACCAATTCACTTTGTCGAGAATAAACGTTATTTAGAAGACATTGATTTAAAAGAATTGGTATTGCCGTTAATTGTATTAGACTTTTCAACAGAAGTAGCGAACAACAATGATTTCATCGTAACACGTGCGCATATAGAAGCATGGGAAAAAGAGCATGGTACTATTGAACCTGGCACTTTTGTTGCACTTCGTACCGATTGGTCAAAACGTTGGCCTAATATTGAAAAGTTTGAAAACAAAGATGCGAACGGACAACAACATGCACCGGGTTGGGGATTAGATGCTTTGAAGTACTTAATTGAAGAACGCCGTGTTGAAGCTGTTGGTCATGAAACATTCGATACCGATGCATCTGTGGACGTTGTAAAAAATGGCGATTTAGTTGGCGAACGTTATATTCTTGGTCAGGATAAATACCAAGTCGAGTTATTAACTAATTTAGATCAATTACCAACTCGTGGCGCCATCATTTACGCTATCAGCCCTAAACCAAAAGATGCACCTGGGTTCCCTGTTAGAGCATTTGCAATTAAACCATCAAATGACTAATATTACCCAATAAATCCATAAACAAATAAAAACAGGTTATGCCAACATGTAATTAATACTGTTGTGATAACCTGTTTTCTTATTATTTATATTTTGATACAACTGCAGCGATAGCTTGACCGCCACCAATACACAATGATGTTAAACCAGTTTCAACTTCATCATTCAGTTGATGCAATAATGTCACTAATACTCTAGCACCAGATGCACCAATAGGGTGTCCTAATGCAATAGCGCCACCTTTAACATTCACCTTCTCAGGAGGTAATTTTAATTCACGATCAACAGCTAATGATTGTGCTGCAAATGCTTCATTTAATTCAAATACATCAATATCGCTTAATTCTTTTTTACTACGTTTCAAAGCCTTTTCAACAGCGCCAACTGGTGCAATACCCATAATAGAAGGATCTACACCATGAGTTCCAAAGCCATCAAGCACTGCCAATGGTTCGATATTTAATTCTTTAGCTTTGTCTTCTGACATGACTAACATCATCGCAGCACCATCATTAATTCCTGATGCATTACCTGCTGTAACTGTACCGTCTTTTTTGAAAGCTGGTCTTAAGCGACTTAGTTTTTCGACTGATACATTTTCACGTACACCTTCATCCTTAGTGACAACTATTGGTTCACCTTTACGTTGAGGAATCGATACTGGAACTATTTCACTATCAAATTCACCATTTTGCTGTGCACGTACTGCTTTATGTTGTGAGTTTACAGCAAATGTATCTTGTTCTTCTCTTGAAATACCATATTGCTCTACTAAATTTTCAGCAGTAATACCCATATGATATTGATTAAATACATCTGTTAAACCATCATATACCATGCTATCAACCATTGATTGATGTCCCATTTTAAAACCGAAGCGACTGTTGTTGACAAGCATTGGTGACTGAGACATATTCTCCATACCGCCAGCTAGCACGATGTCATTTTCACCAGTCACAATAGATTGATATGCTAATTGAATCGACTTTAACCCAGAACCACATACTTTATTCACTGTAAATGCAGGTACTGTTTCTGGCAAGCCACCTTTCATAGCAGCAATTCGTGCTGGATTTTGTCCTTGTCCTGCTTGTAGTACGTTACCGATGATAACTTCATCAATCTCACTTGGATTCAAACCCGTCTCTTTAATAATATGTTCTATTAAAGTCGCACCTAAATCATAGGCTGGCACGTCTTTAAACGCACCTCCAAAAACGCCAATAGGTGTCCTGTATGCTGCTGCTAATACGACTCTCGTCATGTCATATTCATCTCCTTATGATATATACAATTTTATTACTAATACGTCTAATGAACCAATACGCCACTAACATCCAATTTATGAAACCAATTGCTACGTATGTTACATTTTCATTCTTGTTATGCATTTAACAAATCATATTATACAATGATGTAATTTGTTTGGGCAATCGGAAACGTAAACGGTTTCACGTTAACATTTCACACTCTTAAATATGCTCTATCATCCTCATCTATAGTACAAAATTATGCTTTGATTTACCACAAATTATCATTAATCATTTCGCGTAATGACTCTAATTAAATGCTATCTATCATTGCATCGCTATTCACAGCTGGTTTCACCATCAATTTCTCATCAACTTTTTCTTACCATGACGTCTCCAGTCAAATATTAAATCGCTGATGATTGTTAATTCAGCAATTACCTTGCAGTCACCTCTCCTTCCACTTCATCGCCAAATCTGCCCCTATTCACTAGAAAAAATAAATAGTATACTTAGTAAATTAATTACACATCTTAAAGGAGTTAAAATTTTATGGTTAATGCATTAACACCAAAACATTTAGCTGAAAAGCGTGCAGGATTCCATGAGTTGTTCTTTGATTTGATTTTCGTCTATGCCATTCAAAAAATTGCACATGTGATTTTAACAACACAAAATGGTTCCATTTCAGCTGATTTATTTTTCAAATACATCGTCATGAGTTTGTTCTTATGGTTAATGTGGTCTCATCAAACATTTTTTACAAATCGATTTGGTCAAGTTACATTCAAAGACGTCTCGTTTATGATGTTTAATATGTTCATCATGGTCTTCCTATCTAACAGCCTATATCCGGACTTTGAAAAGACATTCTTCCCATTCTTCTTATGCGTGGCAATTATGTATTTAAGTATCGGATTACAGTATTTATTACATATACGTACAGGGTTAGATTATGGCGATAAGCGTACATGTCAAGCTTTTGCGAGCGTAGCCTTTGTGATTTCATTTTTATCATTTCTATCATTAGTACTACCACAAAGTATCCATTACATCCCTGGATTTTTAGGCGTATTCATTGCAGCGACAGGACTTATTCCATTTCAGAAATATCTTGTATTATCACCTGTTAATATGATGCATTTAGTAGAACGTTTTTCGTTACTAACAATTATTATCTTTGGCGAGGTACTGGTTGGTTTAGCTTCGTCATCATTTAGCATTGATCATTTTAGTTACATTTATATATTCCAATTTATGATTTTAATTAGTCTTTTCGGTGTTTATTGGATCATTACTGAAAATTACATTAATCATAAATTGTCATCTATCGGTTTCCGTTTATCGTATACGCATCTATTAATCAATATCGCTTTAGGTGTGATTAATGCCGCAATTGTTTTTAGTAATAACAATAAACTAAATGACTTGTTTGAAATTAATATGATGTATATCAGTGTTTTAATATTCTATACTGGATTATGGTTAATCACGCCTTATTTCCATAATGAACTGACAAACGCAAAATATATTTCTTCTTCACTAGGCATACTTGTAGTTTCATATATCATCAGCCTTATCTTTAAAGGGCATGACCAAGTAATGATTATTTCGGTATCCGTTGCGACTTTCTGCATCATGCTCATCTATTTTAAAAATCAACGTCTACGTAATAAAAATGAATAAATAGTATTCACCTCGGTCAAAGTATTTGAACTGAATCCAAAAGTGTCGAACTTCACATTATACTTTTGGATTCAGTTATGCTACATGATCGAGGTTTTTAAATATTTCCAAGGAAATCATTGGCATATACCATCATCAATTGATACACACAAATAAATTTCAGCAACATACTAAATAATATATACACGTTAATCCTCACTATAAAAGGAAATAATTCCCACACAACATAACCACCTCAAAACAAATAAATCAATATAGATATGTCACCTATACTTATCCCCCACATTTCATTCCACACCAAAAAGAACAGATGACAATCGTAAAGATTTATCACCTGCTCTAAATATTATTTCAAATACTATCATCACCAAAATCGACAATTATAGTTCTTGTTTGTTAAAAATTTTAATAGACAATATATAAGAAACGCTCGTTATAACTATACCAATGACCGCATATGCTATGACAACTAGCCATCCTTCAGTGCTAATTTTTTCAAATTCTAATGCAGATGCACCACTAACCATACCATATATAAAGAAAAAGACCACGAAAGAAATAAGTAGTAGTATAGATGCAAATATCATAATGACATTAGAGTTTTCAGCGCCAAATTTAAATGTCAATGGGAAAATGATAGAGTATGCCCCTATGATACCAAAACTCATTAAACCTGACATAATACCAATCATCACACTTTGGGTCACGATTGTAGTCACAACTAATCCAATCATTAAACTTGCACCGAATAAGATTAAATAAAAGGCAAAGTATGACTTAATATAATCACTACGTTTAACCGGTAACGTAGATACATAATACATCCATCTTGAGTCTTTTTCATGTTTAATATTATCAGTAATGGGTGTGATTAACATAACCCCAGCCATTGCAGAACTCATCAACGGATTAAATACTGCAAAGTATCCCGCAGCTATGATAGCGACTATAAAATAAATATATGTTTGCTTTCTCGTTGCATAAAAACTACTTAGGAACATACCTTTCATTATACTTCACCTCGCATTATGATTTTCGTAGCGTCATCAATGTGTTTTAAAGGCTCTGCATTTTCAATTTCTGCATAATCTTTAACTAAAATTTGATATTTCCCCTTTGACAATCTAGAAGCAATGATTAAATGCTTAGGAATTTCAACATCTTTATCTCCTGTCGTAACAATTCCATATTGTGCTAAAAGTATATCTTTCTGTTCAGTTAAAATCATTCGTCCATCTTTCATAAACACTAATTTATCCGCTAATTGTTCTATATCTTCAGAAATATGCGATGATATTAAGATGCCTCCACCTTGAGCGACAAAATCTTCTAATAGTTCCATTACTTCTTCTCGTCCAGAAACATCCATACCTGCAGTTGCTTCATCTAAGATTAATAACTTCACATCATGAGAAAGCGCAATTGTTAAAGCTATCTTCATTCGCATCCCTCTTGAAAAAGTTTTAATTTTAGTTTGTAGTGGTAACTCGAAATATTTGATTAAATCAAAGAATTTTTGACTATTCCAAGTCGTATAAATAGATTGAAATACTTTATCAATATCTTTAATAGTCAATTTATTAGGTACTCTCAGATCATCAAACACAACACCTATGTGTTCTTTATATTCGACATCATCCGCAGCATGTTCTTCTCCAAAAAATGCAATACTACCGTTATCTTTATGTCGATTGCCTACTAGAATATTAATTAATGTCGATTTACCTGAGCCATTTTTCCCAATTAATCCAACTGTCTCATTAGTAGAAATCGTTAAAGATGCATCTTGCAATTTAAAATCCGAATCTTTGTATTGTTTGTTCACACTATCTACGTTTAACAATGTTGTCATATCCATGCTCCTCTTTGTTTAATTTTAATAAAAACGTCTTCTCTTCAATAAATAACTAAAGGCGTTATATATGAAAATAGCAATGATAAGTAGCAAACTAAAGCTTTGATTAATTCCTGTAGCAATTGAATAAGACCCTATAAAAATAATGGCTAGTATCAATATGGATAAGTTGATCGCATATGTTTTAAATAATGCAATTAATTCTATATGGCGTTCACCCTCATCCAATATTTCCAATCGCTTTTCAGTGTAATTCTTATCTGCAATTTTTGGCATTCTGTCATCAAATTTTCTATTAAACAGTGTAAATTGTGTATTGAAAATAGCACTAGCAAAAAATGGTATTAAAAAGAATAGCATTGCATTTGCTGCAGCTTGCCCTACCACAAAAATTAGTAACACTACAAAGGCAATAATTGTCTGTATAACGCTTAATATACTTCCATTTAAAACATAACGATTCGCAAGCAATTCATATTGATCTGTTGCATCGATATCTACCTCTTCATCTACAAGTCGCTTATACTTCAATGCACGTCTTTGATTCATCAAAACAATGGCTTCTACCAATATGATAATAATCGTCGCAACAATCGATATTACAACGACATTGGTATATGTCGCAAACGTCAAGTTCTCAATACCCAATCCATCAAAATTACCTAAAATTCCACCAATGATACCCCCTACAAGTCCACCTAGTAAAAGATATCCGATATATCTTAGTATTTTCATACCTCATCCTCCTCAATAATAAAAACAGTTTCCACCGTTTCATTGAAAATTCGAGCAATTTTTATTGCCGTTAATACTGATGGCATAAAATTGTTTCGCTCAATTAGCGATATGGTTTGTCTTGAAACGCCCGCTTGTTTAGCAAGTTGCGTTTGGTTTAAGCCATCTCGTGCTCGTAATTCTTTCAATCGATTACGCACATCGCATCAACTCCTTAACTACACTGTAAATGATATGCGTCTTTTTGACAACTATATTTGTCAAATCCACACAAAAAAATATGATTGTCCACCTATGTATGACATTTTGAAACAAACACCTCAACGCCTACAAGTCATAATTGTTTACTTTCGTTACACCTTCCTGCATAATTAACAGCATTCTAATTTTAGTATGATGCACGCATTTTCACTAAATCAAATCATTCAAAGGAGATTATTATGGCATTTACATTATCTGCAATTCAACAAGCACATCAACAATTTACTGGTGTTGATTTTCCAAAACTATTCAAAGCATTTAAGGATATGGGTATGACGTACAATATTGTTAATATTCAAGATGGTACAGCAACATACGTACATCAATCAGAAGATGATATCGTTACGTCATCTGTAAAAAGTAATCATCCTGTTGCTCAAAAATCAAACAAAACAATAGTTCAAGACGTCTTAACAAGACATCAACAAGGGCAAACAGATTTTGAAACATTTTGTGATGAAATGGCTGAAGCTGGCATTTATAAATGGCATATCGATATTCAAGCGGGCACTTGTACTTATATCGACTTGCAAGACCAAGCTGTTATTTCAGAATTAATCCCTCAATAAACTATATTTATAGCAACATTTTAATTATTTCATAAAATTTTATTGATAATCATTATCGTTCGGTATAAAGTAAATACTATATACTACTTATGAGTGAGGTTGATTATCATGATAACTAACACTTTTATTTTAGGCATCACAGGCCCAACAAGTCTTGTCGTCATTAGCATTATCGCTTTAATTATTTTTGGTCCGAAAAAATTACCACAATTTGGTCGTGCTATCGGTTCTACTTTAAAAGAATTTAAATCTGCAACAGAAGATTTAGACAAAGAGTCTCACGACACACCCAGTAAGGAATCGAAACAACAGCGAGAGCAATAGCACTGACCACACCTTACTAGTTCATTTTAGCGAACTACGCCAACGGTTAGTTAAAATACTATTGTCGTTCGTCGTCACAGTCATCATCGTTTATGTTTCATCATTTTGGTGGATGACATTAGTCATATCATATATTACTCGAGCACATGTGTCCTTACATGCATTTTCATTCACAGAAATGATCCAAATATACGTGATGATTATATTTTTCATCTCGTTTTGTCTCATTTCACCGGTTATGTTTTATCAATTGTGGGCGTTTGTTGCGCCTGGTTTGCATAATAATGAGCGCCAATTTATTTATAAATATAGCTTATTTAGCGTACTTTTATTTATTTTTGGTGTCGCTTTTGCATTTTATGTTGGCTTTCCAATGATCATTCAATTCGCGTTAAAATTATCAACCACTTTGAACATTTCGCCAGTGATTGGCTTTAAAGCGTATTTAGTTGAACTTATACGTTGGTTATTCACTTTTGGCATTTTATTCCAATTGCCAATATTATTCATAGGACTTGCAAAATTCGGTCTTATAGATACCACATCATTGAAGCATTATCGAAAATATATTTATTTCGCTTGCTTTGTATTAGCAAGTATCATTGCACCACCCGATTTAACATTAAATATATTACTTACATTGCCACTCATATTGCTCTTTGAGTTCAGCATGTTCATTGTTAAGTTCACATGCCGAGGCAAACCGCCAACACATTAACCTTATACGAATTAATGCTGTGATTATCGTTATACTGCAATACCGAATATTTCCAACATCGCAACAAAAAAACAGGCACTCGGCCTGTTTTTTATTTTTTAAATTTAAAGATTAAGATAGCAACTACCATAATATAGGCAGCTTGTGCTATCAATGGTTCATAAGTTGGATAGAATCCTAACCAGTTAATCGTTGGGAATCCTTCAATGACATGTCTCGGCATAGCACCTAATAATTGTAACTTTTGAATACTTACGCCAAGCATTTTGAATCCCATAATAAAAATAAAAATCGACAACACTCTAAATATATAGAATATAGGTATCAATCTGACGATAAATCTAAATAATAACGCAAAGATGATTAAAATAACGATAGCTAAAGCAATACCAATAATAAAATCTTTGGTCGCTAGCTCACCTATCATCCCCATATAGAAAATGATAACCTCGACACCTTCACGCAACACAGATATTAAACCAATCGTCGCTAACAATACCAAATTACCATTACTAATCGCATTAGCATACATATTTTTAATCATGTCATTCCAACGTTTTGCATTTGAACGTTTGTGCATCCAAACACCAACGATAAACATTAATATGACCGCAACGATACCTAATCCCGCTTCCATACTTTCACGAAGAATGCCACTATTCCCTAAAGTTTCTACAAACGTAATTGCTATGATAATACTCAGTACAAGTCCGGCAATTGCACCACCAATCACACTTGCAGTCCCTTTCTTATCTTTTACATTACGCGTCATGGTAGTCAATGTCATTACAATTAACAACACTTCTAGCCCTTCACGTAAAAAGATAATCATCACATCGACAAAGCTATAACTATGGCCAACAACCTCTTTAATTTGATTGTTTATATCTACTAAGCCATATTTCACATGTGCTTTATTATGTTCGTCTAATACACTTTGATAATATGGTATTTTATCTTCAATTTTCGTATACAAAGCACCGTCTTTAGTTTGAATTTGACCTTCAACATACGGCCAAGTTTCTATAAAATGTGTAAGCGCAGCATCAGCATCCGACAATTGATTGTCGTCGATAGCTTTAATCGCCTTCTCTAACTCATCATTTAATTGTGATACACGGTATTGATCATTTGCAGACGTATCACTTTTTTTATCGACATGATCAATATTTGATTTAAAAGTTGTCCAAGCATGTGACACTTTTGCCGTATCTAATGGTGACTTATGAATTGCAATTCTAAGTTGTAATAATGCGACTTCAATTTGTCCATATTGATTTGCGTCATAATTGCGAATCACTGTTTCATTACTTGTCCAAATCTGATTCAAACTATTGTTCAAAGATTCTAATTCCGCTTTATTTTTATCTTTAATCGCTTTTGTCATCGCAGCATCTTTGGCATCGACTTGCTGTTGTAATAGTTTAATTTTAGAACCCGCATCTTTACTAGCCAATTTCTCTTCATAAGCAATTAATGACTTCGTTAATTGCGAAAGTGTATCTTTTTGATCATCATTCGCTTTTGCATCTTCAAGCTTTCTCACATCTGATTTGACAGCATTACCTTCACTATTATCTTCAAGCGATAATTTCTTAACTGCACTTACCACTTGCTCAATTGCTTTCTGCTTATTGTCATTCGATATCGAATTATTAGAAAGTGCAGATTTCGCATCCGTTATCACACTATATACATCACTAATACTTTGTTGTTCTGCTGCCTGACTTTTCAGTAACCCAAAGCTACACACCATAGCAGCAGTTATTAGCATTGCTACAAATTTAGTCAAATAATGTTTCACCAAGGTATCCTCCCTTACTAACACCTGGTAATACTAAAAATGAAGCAGAACCTCTATGTGTAATATATTCATTTAATTTATCATTACTACCTAAATTATTTTGTATATCGATAAATTGTTTTGTCGCTTTTTGAAAAGCAATGAACAACAAGCCTGTTTCGAAGTTACCTGTGCGGTCATCCGTGCCATCAACATAATTAAAGGCTCTACGTAAAATTGACGTATTTGCTTCTTTCGCTAGTCTCGTATGGGCATCTTTATCAATAATATACTCGCCATGACTATCTTTCGCTTTTAAGTCAATTTCATCAAACTCTTTCCCACCTGTTAACGGCGCACCACTATGTCGTTTCCGACCAAATGTAGCCTCTTGTTCTTCCAGCGCAGTACGATCCCACGTTTCAATGTGTATTTGAATACGTCTGACAACACAATAAGTTCCATGTTTCGCCCATCCGTCATCAATAAACACATAATCTTTAAGTTGATTACTCTTTCTAGGATTAATTGTTCCATCTTTAAATGCCATTAAATTTCTAGGTGTTTCCTTACCTTTAGCAGAGATAAAACCAGATTGCGCCCAACGTACCTTAACAATATCTCGAAATGGACGAACTAAATTATGAACCGCATGAAAGGATACTTGCGAATCATTTGAGCATGCTTGAATCATAATATCACCATCGCTGTAATCGTCTATTAACTGATCATTCGGAAAATGCGGTAAATCTTTAAAGGCATCGGGAATTTTACTAGATAACCCAATTTTCTTCATCAAAGACTTACTAATCCCAAAGGTAATCGTTAACTTGCTTGCACCTAATCCTATCGATTCACCGGTATCTACTGGTGGCATTAAAGGATTGTTACTCGTCTTGCCAACTGTATCACCATCCATCATACGATCAGCCATAACCGTCCACTTTTTAAACATTGCCTTAATTGCATCTCTATCTTTTGACTTCAAATCTAACGCAACGAAATTGCATGTTTTTTGCGTGGGTGTGGTAATGCCTGGTTGCACTTTACCATAAAATTCATACGCATCTTTTTCCGGATCTTCTGGTGTATTGAACATTGATTTGAAAGACCACATGCTACCAACACCACTTGCGCCAATTGCAACACCGGCACCGCCAATACCTAACATTTTCAAAAATGTACGTCTTGAAAATTGCGTACTATCGTTAACTTTTTCATAATTTGTCATTCAGTAATCACAGCCATTTTACTTAGTGGCTCTCCTAATGCATTAACAGCATCCGCAAATGCTTTACGGTCTTTCTTAGATACTTTTTCAAATGACTCATAACCGCCGTTGTTATCTTTATATTTATCCAATAATTGATTCACTTTATCGAAGTTCATTTGAATATCATCACTTAATTTTTTATCTTTTTTCTCTAAAATAGGTTTAAATAAGTCATAAATTTTTTGTGCGCCTTCAACGTTCGCTTTAAAATCATATAAATCTGTATGTGAATAAATTTCTTCTTCACCTGTGATTTTAGAAGTTGCAACTTCATTTAATAGGTCAACAGAACCTTGTAACATTAATTTTGGTGTGATATCTAATGTATCAGCTTTGGCATGCAATTCTTTTGCATCTTTCAATAATTGTTGTGCATCTTTTTTAGTCACATCATCAATTTTCTTATCTTCGTATAATGCTTTTTCAATCTTATGATATCCTGACCATTCTTTTTCCTTTTTCTCTTCTTTCATATCTGCAAGACGTGCATCAATTTTAGGATCTAAATCTCCAAATGCTTCTGCAACTGGTTCAGAGCGTTCATAATACATACGAACTTTTGGATATAACGCTTTTGCTTGGGCCATATCATTATTTTCAATCGCCTTAACAAATTTTTCTGTACCTTTTAAAAATTCATTTAACTGTTCATCAGTATATTTATCATATGCTTTTGTTGCTTGTTTTAATTCTGCTTTAACACCATCATCTTTTTTCGATGTCTTTGAATCATCCTTCTTACTATCGTCGTTCCCACATGCAGCAATTAATAACGTTGATGCTAATAATAGCGTTGTTAACTTTTTCATTTTGACACCTCATTATAGAAATTCTATTATCCCCATAGATGTGTTCTTATAAATATTATTTTCGCATTCCCTACACGCTAAAATAATACATTACACTTAAAACGGCTGTTTTAAAGCATCCTCCCATAAACATCATCTAGTTGATAATAATTATCAAAATCATTATATTGTTATAAAATAATACTGTCAACAACCTTTTATTTTCAAAAATTAAATAAAAGAGCGCTGCCATTTTAAATGTCATCACTCTTTTGTAAGTCTAATTTGTCATTTTTGGTCGTATTCTGATTTTAATAAACTATAGATGTAACTCGATGAATAAATACCATTTAGTAATTCATTGTCACGTAACATACCTTCTCTAGTAAATCCCAGCCTTTCAGGAATAGCTCGGCTTTTTTCATTATTAACTGCGGCACTAATCTCAATTCGGTTTAAGTCAAGCTCTTCGAAACAATACTTTATCAATGCCTCAACTGCTTGTGTCATAATCCCATGACACTCAAATTGTTTATCTAAATAATATCCTAATGAAGTTTTTCTGTGAATGTGATTAATTTCATGTAAACCGATGACACCAACTAACGTTCCTTCATACCAAATGCCACACTGAAATCCATTACCATCAGCAAATTGCAAAAGTCCTCTTTTAATAAATGCACGCGTATCTGATGGTTGCTCAGTTGCATCTACCCAAGGTAACCATTCCCTAAGTGAATTTCTTGAACGATTGACTAAATTGAAAAGCGCTTCTGTGTCATGAGCTTCTAAAATTTTTAATGTTATTTGTTCATTCACTTTCATTCCAAACATACCATCACATCCTCATTCATTTTTCATATAATTCTGTAAATTATCATAATAATAACATATTAATATTACGCCTTGTATCTTAAATTTGTTGTCCTTCCCCAACTTGCATTGCTTGTAGAATTTCTTTTCGAAATTCTCTTTGTTGGGGCCCCGCCAACTTGCATTGCTTGTAGAATTTCTTTTCGAAATTCTCTATGTTGGGGCCCCGCCAACTTGCATTGTCTGTAGAAATTACGGACCCAATTTCTCTATGTTGGGGCCCATCCCCAACTTGCACATTATTGTAAGCTGACTTTTCGTCAGCTTCTTTGTTGGGACCCCGCCAATAAGCGTTGTAGTGCCTATTACTTTGGTTGATGTCCTTGATACCTATCACACAACTTAATTTAATCACTACTTTATTATTCATTCCAAATTTATATTTAAAAATACGACAAAACAGTGCTAAAATGCTATTAAAGGAGGCACTGCTCATGGCATCATTGAAAAACAAGCATTTTATGATTGGACTATCATTAACATTTATAGTCGCATTATTTAGCTTTTTAGCAGCTAAATTGCCAATCTTAGATAAGGTTGGCGCATTAACTATCGCGATATTAATCGCTATTCTATATCGTCACTTTAGAGGATATCCTGAGCAATATAGCTCAGGTATTACGTTTTCATCTAAATATTTATTAAGATTTGCAATCATCCTATATGGACTTAAACTCAATATATTCGATATTATCGGTCAAGGTAGTAGACTATTAGCCATCGATGTAGGTGTCGTTATTTTTAGTATTGTAATGATGCTCTTTGTCAACAAACTGTTACATGGTGACAAAAACATCGCATTATTACTAGGTGTAGGTACAGGCGTTTGTGGTGCTGCCGCTATTGCTGCAGTAGCTCCAATATTCAAATCACGTGAAAAGGATACAGCTATTAGTATCGGTATCATCGCATTGATTGGTACGATATTTTCACTTATATATACAGCTATCTATGCTATCTTTTCAATGACGACAACTGTCTATGGCGCTTGGTCCGGCGTTAGTCTTCATGAAATTGCGCATGTTGTCTTAGCTGGCGGCTTTGGTGGTAGTGATGCACTTAAAATTGCACTGCTGGGCAAACTTGGCAGAGTATTCTTACTGATTCCATTAACCATCGTACTTATTTTAATTATGCGTTTCCGTTCATCAGAATCATCTAGCAAAGGTCGAATAAGCATTCCATACTTTTTAATTGGATTTGTCATTATGGCATTAGTGAATACATATGTAACTATTCCGTCAGCATTGCTAAATATTTTAAATACTGTATCAACAATTTGCTTATTAATGGCCATGGTTGCTTTAGGGTTAAATGTGGCATTTAAAGATCTTAAAAATCGCGCACTTAAACCGCTTATGACAATCATTATTACCTCAATATGCTTGTCATCACTTGCCTTTATCGTCGTTCATTGGCTATATAGTTAATATGAAAAGACGCTCAAACACTTACAAATTTAGTGTGCCGAGCGTCTTATTTTTATACTTTAAAAGTCGTATTGGTTGTTTTCTTCTTCAAACACTTGTTGTTGTACTTTGGCAGTTCGCATTGTGGATTGTGCCAACGCTTTTAAACGAAATACAACATCATCATTGACAATTTGTTGATTTGAAAAATCTTTCTCTTCAATAAATACATACGTTTGCATCGTATGTGCTTTCATGTAACTCAATATTGGTTTTAAATGCATTTCAGGAATTAAATAATGTTTACTAGAACCTGCTGTCGCTACAAGTCCTATTACCTTGTCACGAAACGCATTGACCGGAAGCAAATCAAATACATTTTTCAAAGCACCAGGGATGGAAGCTTGAAAAATTGGAAAACCAATAAAAATCACATCAGCCTGCATTAACGACGTCGTTAATTTATATACATCTCCTGTAGTATCTAGATAATTCTTTCCAACGCTAAATTCTAATTCAAGTTCTCGTAAATCCATCAACTCTATTTGATGTCCCTCATTGATGACTTCTAGTTCATTTTTTAAATCATCCATAGCAATTCTCGTTTTAGAACCTACTGTGGAACCTGACAATAATACAATATTCATGATGACGCCCCTCCTATTTTGATAAATGCTTTTTAATCGCCGGTATAATTTCGTTGCCAATTAACTCAATATTCTTCATAACATTTTCAAATGGCACACCGCCAAAATCAAGCTGTGCCATAAAACGTTGATGACCATACAACTCGTGTTGATACAATATCTTTTCAATAATTTGTTGCGGACTTCCAACCATTAGCGCTTCTCGATAATCTGACGAATTAGCAAATTGCTGTTTTGGATAACCAACGCCACGAATAAATGACATCCCTGTATTCAAATGTGGATAAAATTCTCTCATAGCATCCTGAGTTGTTTCAGCTGTATAAAACAGACTCGCTGTACTTACTGGTAAAGACTTAGACGAAACATCGAAACCTGCTTCAGTTGCTGCTTGACGATAAGCATCTATAGAACCTTTAAAGTTCATTGCTGGGCCACCAAGGGTTGTAATCATCATTGGCACACCTTGTTTTCCCGCTTTGATAGCACTTGCAGGTGGACCACCAACAGCACGCCATATTGGCAATGTATTATCGATTGGTCTTGGGAATATTTTCATATTTCTAAGTTCTGGACGATATTTTCCAGACCAAGTAATACGCTCAGTTTTATTTAACTCTAAAAGTAAACCTAATTTTTCTTCAAACAATTCATCATAGTCTTTTAAATCATAGCCAAACAAGTCAAAAATACCTGTTCTTGATGCTCTACCAGCCACAATTTCGGCTCTACCATGAGAAATCAAATCTAATGTTGCGAAGTCTTCAAATGCTCTTACAGGATCTGTTGCACTAATAATCGTTGAAGAACTTGAAACTTTAATATGCTTTGTCGCTTGGGCAATTGCACCTAACACAACCGTATGTGCCTGTGTTGTAAAATGCTCCTGATGACTTTCACCAACTGCAAAAACATCAATACCTGCTTCATCTGCTAATTTACTTGCTTCAATAATTTCATTAATACGTTGCTCATAACTAACTTTTTCACCTTTCAATGGATTCAATAAATGATCACCTAAGGAATACAAACCAAACTCAAGAGGCGTATTTTTATTCATTTCTAATTTGGCCATTAAACATTCTCCTTTATATTTCGTGTAACTTACTTTCAATTTGTTCACGTTCTGCTTCTAAAAAGTCAGGCAAGTTCAATTGACTTCCTAATTGTTCAACAGGTGTATCAATAGTAAATCCAGGCGCTTCAGTCGCAAATTCATACATAATTGAATTATGGCGATAGTATAATGATTTAAAGAAATAGCGATCAATTATACCTGAATTACTTTGTGGTTGTTGTTGTAATTTCTTGTAAATTGCATCTAAATCACTCATTAGTGGTGTATTAACTGCAATATGATGGATATAACCTCGTCCAGGTCTTTCACGTTGTCCCTGTTGCTCAATAACTACAAAATCCGAATATAAACCTTGTGGTGCTAATGTCAGCACATCGAATGATTTATTATCTCTTTTGCGATAACCTAAGACATTTTCCAAAAATTCTACCGTACGCGCTGCATTTCTAACTCTTAATTCGACTGGCCCTATTCCTAAAATTTGATATGCTTGAGGTATTTCACTATAAACGTTATGTTGCCATTGATGTGGTACTTCAAAACTATCATTAACAAGCAATATGATTTCTAAGTCGTCTTCATCTTTAAAGACAACACCTTCTTGTCCAAGATAGTACAAACGTTCAGACGTAATACCATTATTATCAAGGCGTTTTTCAAAATAATGAAGTGCCGCTTGATTTGGTACTAATAAAGAAAATCGATAAATCGTTTCAGTGCCTGGCTGCTTATGACCCGCATTGGGAATTTCAAAAAAGCTTAAAATTGTTCCGGCTGTACCTACTTCGTCCCCATAAAACAAATGATACATTGAAGGATTGTCTTGATTAACCGACTTTTCAACTAATCGTAATCCAAGGACATTTGTGTAAAAATCCTTATTACGTTTTGCATCTTTTGTATACATGGATATGTGATGATGCCCTACTATATTCATACTATCCCTCCTATTAGTATAAATTTTATACCAGCTTACATAAAAAAGATAGTTATATGCCATTTACCCCTTTTCTGCAAATAAAAATATGTTTGTACTCATTCGTAGATACACAGCTAGTATGTATAACGACATAATAATTGCATAATTATAAATTTATGTGTAGCAATTTATTTTTTCTAAATGTTTATAAAATACTTCAATAACTAAATATGCAAGATTTCACAAAAGTATATTGACAACGCTTTCATACATGTCTAATATAAGTTTATCGCACAAAATGCATATAAATACATATTAAGGAGGATTTTATGAATTTTCTTAAACCTGCAAAGCATATTAAGCCTTTGCCAGAAAATCAGATAGATGATACCTATAAACGATTACGTCTCCAAGTATTTCTTGGTATTTTCATCGGTTACGCTGGGTACTATTTATTACGTAAAAACTTTTCGTTAGCGATGCCGGCATTGCAAGAGCAAGGTTTTACAAAAGCGGAACTAGGTTTTGCACTTTCTGCTGTTTCCATCGCATATGGATTTAGTAAGTTCTTTATGGGTACTGTAAGTGATCGGAGCAATGCTCGGATATTCTTAGTTCTTGGATTAGCACTCACTGCTATCGTCAATTTGTTAATGGGATTTGTACCGTTCTTTACATCAGGTATCGGTATTATGTTTGTCCTATTATTCTTAAATGGATGGTTTCAAGGTATGGGCTGGCCACCTTCAGGCCGTGTTCTCGTTCACTGGTTTAGTGTAAGTGAACGCGGAAGTAAGACTGCCCTTTGGAACGTTGCGCATAATGTTGGTGGAGGTATTATGGCACCTATTGCTGCTTGGGGTATTACAACAACAGCATTTATCAACTTTGGTTATTTAAAAGGTTTCGAAGGTGTATTCATTTACCCTGCACTCTTAGCACTTATCATTGCAGCAATTTCATACGTATTGATTAGAGACACACCTCAATCTCAAGGTTTACCTCCAATCGAAATTTATAAAAATGACTTTGCTACAAGCGATAAGAAAACATTAGAAACAGAATTAACTACAAAAGAAATTTTATTTAAATATGTACTAAACAATAAATGGGTATGGGCAATTGCCTTTGCAAATATATTTGTTTATTTCGTGCGTTATGGTGTACTTGATTGGGCGCCAGTCTACTTAAGTGAAGAAAAACATTTCGACTTAAAAGCATCAGGTTGGGCATACTTCTTATACGAATGGGCTGGAATTCCTGGTACATTATTATGTGGTTACATTTCTGATAAATTATTCAAAGGTCGTCGTGGACCTGCAGGTTTCTTCTTTATGTTAGGTGTCACAGTATTTGTATTAATTTATTGGTTAAATCCTCCAGGCAATGCTTGGTTAGACAATGTCTCATTAATTGCCATTGGTTTCTTAATATATGGACCAGTTATGTTAATTGGTTTACAAGCATTAGATTATGTACCTAAAAAAGCAGCTGGCACAGCAGCTGGATTAACAGGATTATTTGGTTATCTGTTTGGTGCTGTAATGGCCAATATCGTCTTAGGTGCTGTAGTTGATAAATTCGGATGGGATGTCGGTTTTATTTTATTAACAGCAATCAGTGTGTTTGCAATG
Organism: Staphylococcus sp. EG-SA-15; assembly: GCF_017151895.1. NCBI lineage: Bacteria > Bacillati > Bacillota > Bacilli > Caryophanales > Staphylococcaceae > Staphylococcus > Staphylococcus sp. EG-SA-15. Next base: position 77,087 of record NZ_JACVZN010000002.1, read on the forward strand.
TTGAGCTTTATCCTCACTTGGAATAAAGTAGGACAAGAAACCGTTCATCATTAAATGATAAAAAATAAAGTCATATGGTTATCTTATCGAAAGATGATATATTCATCTCTTATAAGTTCAACCATATGACTTTTTATTAGTATTCAAAAAAATATTTACATTGCCACTTTTGTGTTTGCCCTGCTGTTTTATTCAATTGATTACACCACTTAGGATAAACTCTAAAAGCCATTTTCCCTTGATACTTAGATGAAGCTAAGATACCTTTTTCTACCAATAATTCCCTAGGAAATAGAAAGTAGCCATTTAATTCATCATCGATAACAGCAACAATCAGGTAATCAGCAAACTCTTCAATTTTGTATGGCCGATTATAATTATCTTCGTCTTTTGTCCAACATGTCACGAAATATCCCGATTTAGTCGGTGTTTTCTTAGCTAACCTACTTTGATATGTTTCCTCTTTAAAGCTAAATGTTAATGCTTCGTAATCTTGATTATATTTTTCTTCAGTTAAATCTTTAACTTCTGATTCTTCACTAAAAATATTTTTCAACAGTATTTTAGATTTACACATATGCCAATCTCACTTTATTTTTTCATAATCGTATCATATATTTATTTTTTTCGAAAAATACACTTCCGACCGAAATATACTCAGCCAGAAGTGGACGAAATATTTAACCTTCTATTAATTCAGATGTATCAACTGTCAAACGATCACGTAATAAATAGACGATTAACATTGCTGCTAAAGCACAAAGTGACTCAGCAATTAATAATGACCAAATGACACCTGTTAGTCCAAACAAAGCATTCATAATAAATAATACTGGAATGATAATTGCACCTTGTAAAATGGCCATAATTGTAGCACCACGACCTTGCCCAGTCGCTTGAAGCATACCAGTAAACAAGAAACCTATACCATTTAATAATAATGATGCCATTGTTACTTTCAAAATAAATGTCGCCATCTCAACAATGGCTTGATCAGTAGTAAATAGTCCGACCATATGATGTCCAATTGTAAATACAGCACTCATACATACAACAAAGATAACGCCGATAGACATGATAACTGCTTTGATAACGTCTTTCATACGGCCTTTATTTGCCATAAAGTTATATGCAATTAATGGTACAACACCTTCACATAATCCCATGATAATAAGTTCTGGAAATTGCACAAGTCTAAATGAGATACCATAACTTGCAATCGCGAAGTTTCCATAATGTGCTAAAAATAAATTTAAAACTAATCCTGTGAATCCCATTAAGATACTCATTAAAAATGCAGGAATACCGATTTTAAAGATTTCAGAAAGCATTTCTTTATTAGGTTTCGCAAGTTTAATATTAACTGACACAACGTCACTATTTTTCATAAAATAAACGATAAAGAACAGAGCAGCAGCAACATTACTGATTGCAGTACCCAAAGCTGCACCAACAACGTTTAAATCAAAACCAAAAATTAAAATTGGATCTAAAATAATATTTAAGCCTACACTAGCTAACATACCAATCATAGAAACCATTGGTGCCCCAATTGCACGTGCAAATTGTTCTAATATGAAGAACAAAATTACAAAAGGTGCACTTAAAAACATTACTTTCAAATAATTACTTGTTAAAGCTAACGTTTCACCTCTCGCTCCTAAAATTGCTGCGATTTGATCACTGAATGGTAAAGCAACTAAAATCACGATAAGTCCTAGTGCAATACCACCATAAATAGAGAAACTACTTACAAATTTACTCTTACTATAGTCTTTCGCACCTAATAAGCGTGAAATATAAGTTCCTGCACCAACGCCAAATAAATTACCCAACCCCATTAAGATAGCAAATACTGGCAGTGTTAGTGAGATAGCAGAAATCATGTGGCTATCTTCTAAAAATCCTATAAAGTAAATATTTAATATGCCATAAATAACGCTTAATAAAGTCCCTATCATCATTGGCAATGAGAAATGCATCATCGCTTTAAATACTGGCGATTTCTCAAAATAATATAATTGTTCGTCTTTCATTGTTCAATACTCCTTGTCTTTTTCAATAATTAGCTTACTAATAATTAGATATCTAACTATAATATTAAAGATAAAGTGACTGATTTCTACCAGTCACACTTACCATTTATTGTAAACTAGATAACATTTTAGTTAAGTTTGCTTTCATTTGTTCATTTTCTTCTTCAGATAACTGCGATACGAGTGTTTGCTCCATTTCATCAAATATCGAAGTGAATGCTTCTACAAGTTTAATCCCAGAGGTAGTCAGTCCTATATTCTTTCTTCTCGTATCTTGTGCATCGACATAGCGATAGATCAGCTTTTTACGTTCAAGGTTTCTTAATAAATTACTGACAGTTGGACCTGTTCGTTGTAATGCTTTAGCAATATCATTTTGTGTCAGTCCATCTTGTTGATGTGCATAAAGATAACCTAACGTATGACCTTGCTCATTTGTAATATCAAATTGCTCTAACTTTTGATCAGCCTTTTGTTTCATCTCATGACTAATCATTCTAAATAAATACGAATAAGTGAATTCCATTTATTGCACCACCATTTCGTTAGATGTCTAACTAAATATACTGCGACATTTTTAAATTGTCAACATGAATATCTAATTTATTTTAAAAGTTCCTATAAAATCTTGCGCCATAAACATTTTGATATGCAATTTTTCGGATTAAAATATGAAAGAGATTGCATATCTACGTTTTTAAGAAATCGCTTACAATTACAAATAGGAGGATATTACGTTGTTAAGTTATAGACAAATCGAAATTTTGTATCTTTTAATTCATGAGCAAACGTTTATTCCAATCAATACCATTGCTAATCAACTTGGTGTATCACCTCGTACCATTCAATATGATATAGCATATATTGAGCAATATGCTGAAACTTATCATTACCAAGTCAGCCGTAATAAAGCTGCAGGCATCAAAGTAACAACAGCTCACGCGACACTATTAAATGAATTAGAGCACAATCTAACAAATCAAATTCATTTTTCAAAAGATGAACGACTCACACATATCGCTTTAAAGTTATTCGAAACAACCGATCCTGTTTCAACAAAGCAACTTGCGCAAGATGTTAATGTTTCGCGTCGGACAATTGCAGATGATATTAAAATGATACAGGCCCAACTAGATCAATACCATTTAAAGTTAAATTATGTCCACAATAAAGGATTCAATATTATTGGTGAGGAAGATCACTATCGTAAAGCGTATGCACACTTTATACATCAATATATGAAACAAGCTGCACCTTTTATAGAGGCGGATATCTTTAATTCAGAATCAATCGCATTGGTTCGCCGTGCCATTATTAAGACATTAAATAGTGAAAATTATCATTTAGTTCAGTCGGCTATCGATGGCTTAATCTATCATATACTCATTGCCATTCAGCGTCTAAATGAAAATTTTTCGTTCGATATACCTATCAATGAAATTGATAAATGGCGACATACTAGTCAGTATGCTATTGCTTCAAAAATGATAGAAAACTTAGAACGCAGTTGTAATGTCACATTTCCAGAGTCTGAAATTATCTTTATCACGTTACATTTACTAGGCTCTAAAATGACTGAACATACAGCATCTTCAATTACCTTTGAATACCATGATTTATCGCAAAATATACATGAATTGATTACTTGTGTTAGCCAAGAATTAGGCATTGATATGTCAAAAGATAACAAGTTACATACCAGTCTGATCACACATATCAAACCAGCTATACATCGTATTAAATACGATATGCTACAACCTAATCCTTTGAGGCAAGAAGTTATGCGTCGCTATCCTCAAATCATTGAAGCCGTTAGCAAGCATATTAGTCCAATTGAACAAGATGCTGCTATTCGCTTCAACGAAGATGAATTAACATACATTACAATTCACTTCGCATCAAGTATAGAGCGTGTTGCAACACATAAACAATCAATGATTAAGGTTGTCTTACTATGTGGTTCTGGTATAGGCACGTCACAACTTTTAAAATCAAAACTAAATCACCTGTATCCTGAGTTTCACATTTGGGATGCCTATTCCATTTATCAATTGGAAGAAAGTCGATTATTGCAAGATAACATTGATTATGTCATTTCAACAGTACCTTGTGAAATATCAGCTGTACCAGTTATTCATGTCGATCCATTTATCAATCAACAATCTCGTCAAAAATTGAATCAAATTATCAATGACTCAAGAGAACAACGAGTCATGAAAATGGCAACTGATGGCAAGTCACTCGCAGATTTATTGCCTGAACATCGCATCATTATAAATAAACAACCATTATCAATTGAATCCGCAATTGCAGTGGCTGTGCAACCTTTAATCAATGATGGCATTGTCTATTCAAATTATACAGCTGCAATTTTAAAACAATTTGAACAATTCGGGTCATATATGGTCATTAGTCCACATATTGCACGTATTCACGCTGGTACTGATTATGTACAGAATGGTGTAGGTTTCGCACTAACATATTTCACTGAAGGGATTATCTTTGGTAGTAAAGCTAACGATCCCGTTCACCTTGTAATTACATTAGCAACGGACCACCCCAATGCACATTTAAAGGCATTGGGACAGTTAAGCGAATGCTTAAGCAGCGACTTATATCGACAAGATTTCTTAGATGGGAATATTTTTAAAATTAAACAACACATTGCTTTAACTATGACAAAGGAGGCTTAATAACGTGTCATTAGACATTTTGTCAACAACACGCATCATTGTAAAAGAACAAGTAAATGATTGGACTGAAGCTATAACTATAGCTTCTCAGCCATTACTACAAGAACAAATTATTGAACAAGGCTATGTTCAAGCAATGATTGATAGCGTTAATGAACTTGGACCTTATATCGTTATCGCACCTGAAATTGCAATTGCACATGCAAGACCGAACAATGACGTACATCAAGTTGGTTTAAGTCTATTAAAGTTGAACCAACATGTGGCATTCTGTGATGAAAATCACTACGCATCACTCATTTTTGTATTGAGTGCCATCGACAATCATTCACACTTATCTGTATTACAAAATTTAGCAACCGTACTGGGCGATAACCAAACAGTCCAGCAACTATTAACTGCAACAAACGCACAAGACATTAAAAACATTTTAAAGGAGCATGATTAATATGAAAATTTTAGTAGTATGTGGCCACGGTTTAGGAAGTAGTTTTATGGTAGAAATGAACGCACAAGAAGCACTTAGGCAACTTAATGCACCATCTGATATCGAAGTTGAACATAGTGACATTATGACAGCAAGTCCAGAGATGGCTGACTTGTTTATTTGTGGTAGAGATTTAGCTGAAAATGCCGAACGTCTAGGGGATGTCTTAGTTCTTGATAATATTTTAGACAAAGCTGAATTACAACAAAAGCTCTCAGAAAAATTACAACAACTTAACATGATTTAAAGGAGGTACGACCTATGCAAGCAATCCTTAATTTTATAGTCGATATTTTAAGTCAACCAGCCATTCTTGTTGCACTGATTGCCTTTATAGGTTTAATCGTTCAGAAAAAACCTGCCGCAACGATCACTTCAGGAACCATTAAAACGATATTAGGCTTCTTAATTTTAAGTGCAGGTGCTGATGTCGTCGTTCGATCTCTTGAGCCATTCGGCAAAATATTCCAACACGCATTCGGTGTGCAAGGTATCGTACCTAACAACGAAGCTATCGTCTCACTAGCCTTAAAAGATTTTGGTACAACAGCTGCACTCATCATGGTCTGTGGCATGATTGTTAATATTTTAATTGCCCGCTTCACTAATTTAAAATATATCTTTTTAACAGGTCATCATACATTTTACATGGCTGCGTTTTTAGCAATCATTTTAACAGTCAGTCATATTAAAGGCTGGCTAACGATTGTTATCGGCGCACTCGTATTAGGATTAATCATGGCAGTCTTACCTGCATTACTCCAACCTACGATGCGAAAAATTACAGGGAATGATCAAGTAGCTTTAGGTCATTTTGGCTCAATCAGTTACTTTGCCGCAGGTGCTGTAGGTCAATTATTCAAAGGTAAGTCTAAATCAACGGAAGAGATTAAATTTCCAAAAGGCTTAAGTTTCTTACGAGAAAGTACAATTAGTATCTCGATTACGATGGCATTACTTTACTTCATCGCATGCTTATTTGCAGGCGTTAGTTATGTACACGAATCTATTAGTAATGGTCAAAACTTTATTGTTTTTTCATTAATTCAAGGTGTGACATTTGCTGCTGGTGTATTTATTATTTTAACGGGCGTTCGCTTAATCTTAGCTGAAATCGTCCCAGCATTTAAAGGGATTTCTGAAAAGCTTGTACCAAATTCTAAACCTGCATTAGACTGCCCTATTGTGTTCCCTTATGCACAAAATGCAGTATTAATTGGATTCTTTGTCAGCTTTATTACAGGTGTCATCGGTATGTTTATCTTATTCTTATTTGGTGGCGTCGTCATTTTACCTGGCGTAGTTGCACACTTCTTCTTAGGTGCAACGGCTGCTGTATTCGGTAATGCAAGAGGCGGTATTAAAGGTGCTGTTGCTGGCGCCGCTCTAAATGGTGTCCTAATCACGTTTTTACCATTATTATTCTTGCCATTTTTAGGCGAATTAGGTGGTGCTGCAACAACATTCTCAGATACAGACTTTTTAGCTGTCGGTATCGTGTTCGGTAACGCAGTAAAATATATGGGATTATTTGGTGCGATTCTATTTATTATTATCGTAGGTGCGACAGCAATTTTATTAAAAGGCCGTCAAAAGCCACAGCAATAGTGTTAACGTAAATATATAAAACACCGTCACATATTGAGTGAATGCCTCTTTTATCAAGAGGAAAGCCACTTACTTATGGACGGTGTTTTGTATTATATTAAATGATACTTAGCCATACTATCGACAGCTGCTAAAATTGCTTCTTTTTGTGTCGCAATCGGTTCCCAACCAAGAAGTATTTTTGCACGTTCGTTACTTACATTTCGATTCATATCTAATAAAAGTTTACCTTCTTTAGCTTGATGATTAAATTTAGCACCTAGACTCAAAACAAAGTCTGGTAATTTTTTAGTAGAAACTTTTTGAGCTATTTCAGGTCTCTTTTCTTTAATTAATTTTGCAATTTCCAACAAATTAATTTGTCCATCAGCTGTAGCAATAAATCGCTTGCCATTAGCCTGTTCATTTGTCATTGCCAAAATGTGTAGTTCAGCTACGTCTCTCACATCAACAACATTCAATGGAATTTGCGGTACACGTTTCATTGAACCATTCAATAAATTTTCTAATAAATGAAAGCTTCCTGAAACGTGTGCATCTAATGATGGCCCAAAAATTGCAACTGGATTGATTGTGGCAAATTCTACTGTTGTATTTTCATTCTCAACAAAATCCCACGCTGCCTTTTCAGCTAACAATTTTGATTTTTCATATACTGATAAGCCTGGTTCATCTTCATTTGTCCAATGACTTTCATTTGTGATTGAATTTTTATCTTTATTGCTAAAACCAACTGCACCAAAGTTTGCAGTCATCACCACACGCTTCACGCCAGCATGTTCTGCAGCTCTTAAAATACGTTGTATGCCTTCAATGGCAGGCTTCGCCATCACTTCTGCATCGTCTGTTTTACCGAAAAACACCGGAGATGCTACACTCAAGACATATTTACAATCTTTCATTGCTTCATCCCAATGTTCATCTTGTGATAAATCCGCTTCGACAAACATTAATCGCTCTGTGGAAATGCCATTGTCTTGCATTGTTTTAATTACTTTATCAGCTTTACTTAAATCACGTATCGTCGTTTGTACCTCATAACCTTGTTCTAATAATCGTGAAATAATTCGCATGCCAACAAACCCTGTACCACCGGTTACTAATACTTTATTATTCATCACATAATCTCCTCTTTGTGTCTATTGATTACTCATTATAGCAGTCATTATATTTTGACGTATATAAATAGACTTTAGTAGCTAGTATTTAATCTTACTTATATAAATGAAAATGAATTTATTCCTTTAAAAACTATCATTAACCATTTTCAAATACCCAATCACTAATAAACACAAACGCTATAAATATGATGTCTTTGCTAATTAACTAAATTCATTTTCAATCGTATGATCAAATTACATAACTACATAGTCACCATTTTAAAAGCAAATACACATATTCATTGAGGGTGTGACATTAACGCCTAAACAATATTAACTTAAAATCATCTCAACCAATGATTCTACCGTAACATTACCAAAATAATAAACGATGTCTAATTGCTTTAACTGATGCATTAAATCTTCTCTTGTCATTTTTGTTCCTTGTAATGCTTCTTCCACATCTTTTATATCACCTTGTCCAAAGAAATCCCCATAAATACGACAATCTGCGATACGATTTTGTTCAACAGAAATGGTAATATCTACAGTACCTGATGATAATCTTTCACTTCGATTATATTCATATTTAGGTGACTTACCATAATTCCAATCCCAATTTTTATACTTTTTATCAGCTAATTCATCAATCGCTTCCCAATCCGCATCAGATAATTCGTATCGTTTTGCCTCTTTAATGTCATCGATTCCCAAAATCTGCGTCACCATTAAATTTTTAAATTCTTCAATTGTTATATCACGATACTTTTCATCCAGTGCTTCTCTAAGATGACCAACACGTGCACGCACAGATTTAATCCCTTTCGATGCAATCTTTTTGCGATTAGGCTTTAACACTTTATCCATTGCTTCATAATTAACATCAAGTAATAGCGAATAACCGCCATAAATACGATTGTTCATTAATGTCATTGCGGCGCCTGACACTTTTTTGCCGTTCAATGTTAAATCATTTCTACCGCTTTGTATCACATCTGTTGCACCTAATGTATGCAATGCCTTTATAGCTGGTTGATAAAATCGTTGAAAATCACCATAAATTGAAGTGTCTTGTTCTAAAATACAACACATATTAACGGCACCTTTATCAACATACACAGCGCCACCACCAGTATCTCGGCGAACTACTTGAATACTGTGTTTATCTATATAATCTTGATTCACTTCTATAGCAGTATTTTGAAAACGTCCAATTTCCACTTTTGGATCACAATAATAAGGGAATAAAATATCTTCATCTAAAAAGATATGCTGGTTAACATAAACTTGCATAGCGAGTGCAATCGCACCATCAGTAATATATTCTCCATTCCTAATCGGTTCTATTAAGTACATCTTCTGTCTCTCCAATGTTGTTATTTTTCGTTGTGCTATCGTTCCGGAGTGCTGTTGTAATCAATGTTGAGATATCATCAGTCAAATGTATGGTACGTTCTTGAATTGAATTCGGAATGCGATATGCCTTTTTATTCATCGTCATATAAAGTGCATTTTCATTTTTACGTGTCATACGCTGAAAAGGATGCTTCACAAATTGTGGTGTAGTATAACCAATTCCAATTTCCAAATACAACACTTTATCATCTTGATGTTGCTCTAGAAAAGCATTATAACGATGTAGTTGCGCATGAAATTCAGCATCTTCAACCATCCCAACTTCCGCTTTACGTTTATTCACTTCCATTGGGGCATCACATTTTGGACATCTTGGAATCATCTCCCAAGGTATAAGCATATCTTGTTGCGCAACAACCATTTTACGAATTAAATCATCATTGCGATACGTTTGAGCATGACAATGCTGACTACACTGTTGCAGTATATACTCCCCTTGTATATGAAATACATGCGTCATATCATAATCAGCTACATCGAAAGCATTATCTGCATTCGTAGTTATAATGTGGTACTGTTTACCTTCCACCAAGGATTTTAAAGCGAGGTAAGACTGACCTACAGGTTGATCTAAATAGTTTAATGTAATAAAACGACTCTCAAATGCCCAATATTCTTGCCAACTGCCATAAGGATGTAAACTCGCTTGCAACATATCAAAGAAGCGATATTTTTCAATAAAATCTGGGAAATTTTCCGTAAAACGCTCTCCAACATATGTAAATCCGTCAGATGCAGACATGCCTGCACCAATTCCAATCACTATCGCATCTGCTTCATCAATCGCAGTACGCAATACTTCAGCCTGCTTTGTCTTTTCATCCATTAAAAGAGACATTGCATTCCATTTACTACTCTGCATCACGGTTCAATGCCTCCTTATACAGTTGTAAATCCTTATCTGTAAATACATTGAACACGACTTTCAATGTTGAATTTGTTTCTTTGAGATAGCTTTCTACTGTTCGAACAGCAATTTCTGCTGCTTCATCTTGAGGAAAAGCAAATACACCTGTAGATATACAGCAAAAAGCGACATGATTTAAACTATGTTGATCAGCCAATTTAAGACAGCTAAGATAACATTTAGCTAACAAGTCCTGATTCATCTTTGAAACAGGCAATCGACGTATTTGCGGACCAACCGTATGAATTATATACTTTGCTGGCAAATTATATCCACGTGTTATTTTGGCTTTACCTACACCTTCATTGCGCCCTTGTTGTCGAATGATCTCTGCACAATCAAGTCGAACTTGAACACCCGCTTTTGTATGAATAATATTATCAATGCAGTCATGATTAGCTTGCATACATCCTAGAAAACGACTATTTGCAGCATTAACAATAGCATCGATTTTTAACGTCGTGATATCACCTTGCCAAACAAAGATATTGTCACCTTTTATCGGCTTCAAATCCTTCAAATCCGTAACATGTTGACGATTCAAATCACTTAACATAGCATCTTGTACAGCTAAATATTCATCACTTACAGGTAATGCCGGTCTGACATTTGCTAAGCCTCGATATAATTCCCACAAATCTTCAAATGAAGATGGCATTACCAATACGTCATTGTCATTTCTCTCTCGACGCATATCATTGATTAAATATTCAAGTCTCGCTTTATTTGATTTTAACGTTTCCATTTAAGCCTCCGGTAATGCTAGGAATGCTTCTTTATCGACATCATCCAATTTGAACAACCAATTTTCTTCTGGTTTTTCAGAGTTTAAAATTGTCGGTTCTTCTTCCGCTTTTGTATTTCGCTCAATAATCGTTCCTGACAATGGCGTTTGCACATCAATGACCGTTTTCGATGCTTCGATACTCACAATTTCATCATCCACTTTAACTTCATCTGGACTTACGAATTCAACATAACCTACTGTCCCAATATCATCTTGCAATTCAGGTGTCATACTAAACACATACAAATCTCCTACTTTTTCTACCCATAAATAATTAGCTAACTTTTTCATCTTATCTTCATCCTTTCTCTTCTATTTAAAATGCTACAAATAGATTTCCGCGAGTAATTTTAATGTTTTACAACGCTGTTCAATGCCTGGAATAAGCGGTGCTACTAACACCTCATCAACTTCAAACGTAGCAATGAAATCATCTAATTGTGCTCTAACCTGTTCTTGTGTACCTGCAATGATGCGTGCTTGATGTGCTTGAATCATCTCTTTGTCTCGATCATTAAGCTTATACTTTTGCGCTGTGTCTACCGATGGAAAATGTTCAAATTCTGCAAATTGTAATTTACCTAATAACCAAACATCTAAGGCATGTTGCAATGCTGCTACTTCCGCTTCATTATCAGCTACAATGACAAATACAGATGCCATCACCTTTGCGTCCATTTTAATCGTTGATGCTTGGAAATGTTTTTTGTAAATATCAATGTTATCCTTCGCTGCATGTATCGCATTTATATCTGGTAGCAAAAATGTGCCAACAGAAAGCCCTATACCTAGTTCGGCAGCTATTTTGGCAGATGTTGCGCTACTACTTAATAACCACATTTCTGGAAAATGATCAATGTGTGGTTGGACACCTAACGTATGCGCACTTGGTTTATCCTTTATTGTAAGATAATCACGTAATAACGAAATCGATTCATCGTAACTATCATATGTAGGATTTATTCCATCTAAAGCTTGCTTTACCATAGTAGTACCCGGATTATTGCCAATACCTAAATCAATACGATTTGGATATAACGCTGCCATCATTCTAAAATGCTCAGCAATTTTATAAGGTCGATAGTGCGGCAACATCACACCACCAGAGCCAACTCGTATGTGATTTGTCTGCGCCAATGTATGCATCATCAAAAGTTCTGGACTACTACATGCAAACGCTGGTACATTATGATGTTCCGTAAACCAAATTCGCTTAAAGCCAAGTCGATCTGCTAATTTTGCAAGTGTCACTGAATCTTGCAATGCCTTTTGTGCATCCTTACCTTCATCTATTAAGGCATAGTCTAATACGCTTAATTTAACCAATCCGTCATCTCCAAACTTATCCTGTCATGTCAAACCGACATAACATTTTAGCGTTCTTAATACCATTCCCTCTTCATATACCCACGTATATGATAACGTTTTTCAATTAACTTTTATATCTTTTCGCCTTTATTTTTCTTTTTCATATTCATATTTTCAGACCTACAAATGCCATTCATTAGTTCAATTTTAAAAATGTTTTCCATGTACCAATTCTATTCTATCAAGACTGTTCATCATTGATTATTCATTCTTTCCATGGTACTTTGAAAACAATATTGAATAGAAAAGGAATCATAGTATGTACCGATACAAACCACTTTTACAATCAATCCACTTACCTAATGGCATCAAAATTTCGAATCGCTTTGTATTATCACCAATGACCGTAAACGCATCAACAAAAGAAGGCTATATTACAAAAGCAGACTTGGCTTATGCTGCACGTCGCTCTAATTCAGCTGGTATGCAAGTCACCGGCGCTGCTTACATTGAACCTTATGGTCAATTGTTTGAATATGGGTTCAACATTGATCATGATGCTTGTATCCCTGGATTAACTAACATGGCATCTACGATGAAACAACATGGTAGCCTCGCTATTATCCAGCTAGCGCATGCTGGTCGTTTTTCAAATCAAGCCATTTTAAATTTTGGAAAGGTGTATGGACCAAGCCCTATGACATTGCATTCACCGATTGAACACGATGTTATCGCCATGTCTCATGAGAAAATCAATAGCATCATTCAGCAGTATCGCGATGCTACATTACGCGCGATTAAAGCAGGTTTTGATGGTGTGGAAATTTCGATTGCACAACGTTTGCTGATTCAAACATTTTTCTCAACTTTTTCGAATAAACGTACAGACCATTACGGTGCCGACTCATTAAAAAATCGTGCAAGATTATGTTTAGAAGTTATGCGTGCGGTACAAGAAGTGATTGATAAAGAAGCACCTGACAATTTTATTTTAGGATTTCGAGCAACGCCAGAAGAAACCAGAGGCAGTGATTTAGGATATACCATTGACGAGTTCAACCAATTAATCGATTGGGTCATGGACGTTTCAAACATCCAATACTTAGCAATCGCTAGCTGGGGTCGACATATTTATCAAAATACGTCTCGTACACCAGGTGATCATTTCGGTCGACCAGTTAACCAAATTGTCTATGAACATTTAGCAGGTCGTATCCCTTTAATTGCAAGTGGCGGGATTAATTCTCCAGAGTCTGCTTTAGATGCTTTACAACATGCAGATATGGTCGGCATGTCTTCGCCTTTTGTCACAGAACCTGACTTTGTGCATAAACTTGCTGAACAGCGACCACATGATATCAATCTTGAATTTTCTATGGCAGATTTAGAAGATTTAGCCATTCCACATGCTGCTTTTAAAGATATTGTTAAAATGATGGATTATGGGGAAGGTCTAAAGAAGCATACCCGTGACGCTTTACGTCAATTGGAACAGAATTATCATGACTCATCGTCTTAAGACTATTTTTCATGGAAATTTAAGACAGTGTTATAATGACATCAATATCAAAAATAAGGAGCCTATTAAATCGTGACTGAAATTAAAGATAAAGTAATTACTAAAGATGCATTTGCATTACCTTACACAATTATTAAAGCAAAAAATCAACCAACAAAAGGCGCTATTGTCTACATCCACGGTGGTGGATTAATGTTCGGTAAAGCTAACGATTTATCCCCACAGTATATCGATATCCTTACGGAACATTACGATTTAATTCAACTAAGTTATCGTTTATTACCAGAAGTAAGTCTCGATTGCATTATTGAGGATGTCTACGCATCATTCGATGCGATTCAATCACAATATTCTAATTGCCCTATTTTTACCTTTGGCAGATCATCAGGTGCATATTTAAGTCTATTAATTGCACGAGACAGAGATATTGATGGTGTTATTGATTTTTATGGTTATAGTCGCATCAACACTGAACCTTTTAAAACAACTAATAGTTATTACGCAAAAATAGCTCAAAGCGTAAACGAAACAATGATTGCACAACTCACTTCACCAACACCGGTTGTTCAAGATCAAATCGCACAACGTTTTTTAATCTACGTTTATGCACGTGGCACAGGTAAATGGATAAATATGATTAACATTGCTGATTATACTGATTCAAAATATAATATTGCACCAGATGAACTTAAAACACTTCCACCTGTTTTCATTGCGCATTGTAATAGCGATTATGATGTTCCCGTTGAGGAAAGCGAACATATCATGAATCATGTTCCACATTCAACATTTGAACGCGTGAATAAAAACGAGCATGATTTTGATCGTAGACCTAATGACGAAGCAATCACTATTTATCGTAAAGTTGTTGATTTCTTAAACGCTATAACAATGGTGTAATATATCATTATTTTAAAAAACTCAATTTATCATCATGATAAACAGTTATTCGATCAACCATATTATTCATACAATTTATTAAGCTCATAAACAGATACGCCTGTCCCTTTAGTTTTCGCTAATGAGACAGGCGCTTTATTTCACTTTACTATTTTGAAATTCAACACTGTGATGCTACTTATATCTGCTGTGCCATGTTAGTAGCACGATTTACATAGCATATTAAATTCAGAAGATGAATTTAACTTGCTTTCAATTGTGTTCCTTTACTTTCAGTTGCTTCAACACGCAACAAGTCATTTATAATACCTGTATAGAAGTTGGCAAGTTCTGCACCTTTACGCTTGAAATCTAGGAAATCCACACCAATAAAATCGACATGATCCCATCCTTGTATGATTGGTTTAACTTGCCAGATACCTCTGCGTGTGGCAGGTTCATCATTCGTAACATTAACAAATGGTTGATTGGACGGATGTAATGACGAAATTACTGGTACGACACCATCATTTTTACGCCATTCTTCTCTTGCATCATGACCAATAATTCTACTCGTTGTATCCATTAAGAAAAATGTACCTAAATCAGGATTTTCATAACCTAATGGACCAGTATGAGATGATACACCTGTATAAGTCGTATACGTAATATTAGGATTCATACTTGTCATGTTGTTCAATTTTGCAGAGCCATCTAACGTTAAATCATAGGCAGCATTGTCGTCTGATGTCCAAATTTTGCTTTTACTAACGCGTTTTATATAGTCAATGTAACTCTCATTTGGTAATTGTTTAAAGCCCCATTGCGTTAATCCTAAATCGATATTCGAATACTTGTTACCCATAAATCGATTTAAAGCGAACATGATTTTTCTAACAGCTTCTGTATTTCCAAACTTATCAGCTGCTTGTGAACCATTATGTGGTGTTGCTAATGTTGTGATTGATGCAACCATATTGTTATGACCACCAGTGAATAATGGTGATATTTCTCCACCATGCGCTTTATGATAGGCAATTTCTTCTTTGTTACCATTTCTTAAAAACTCTTCCATTAAACGAATTGTTTGACCACCCATACTATGCCCTACAAGATGTACCTTTTTACCAGGTTCCCAATTAGGCATGATTCCTTTATAAGTCTTACCATAGCGCTCATGTCCGTATTTAGCTGCATGTGCTGCGCCATAATCTACGCGACCACCTTTAATGTAATAATAAAGTTCTACAGCGCGATCATAGTTACTACCAAATGCACTTACACTTGCTTGATGTACATTATATCCTTGCTTTCTCAATTCTTCGATAACTTTAAATTTATTTCCACCCCAATAATTTGGATATAAAGCAGGTGCATTATCGCCTACTAATCCTAAAAATCCATGTACAAAAACAACTGGATATTTGTTAAGTGGTTGTACTTGATTCGCTTTAAGTGGTCGAACCTTTTTAGCATCTGCTGCTGCATTTGTAGTCGAACGTGTTTTAGGCGCTTGAAGCGCATCTTTGATTAGTTGTTTATTATCAGTATTTTTATCTGTCGGTTTCTCTGGGGAATTTTGACCATCGATATGTTTACTTAAATCGCCAACTTGTGGTTTCTGTTCACTTTGGCGAACAGTATCATCTTGCTTTGCATCTATGATTTGATGCGCGGGTTGATGTGTATCTTGTTGATTTGGATGTTTTTCCGTGGTTGCATCTTGTGCTTTTGTTGATTTAGGTGCAGTTTTATCATTAGACGGGGGTGTAGTTGAAGTTGGTGCTGCTTTATCATGATTGGGTAATACCTTTTGTGCCGGAATGGATGGTTGTGATTTATCAACATCATTCGATTGTGACGTTGTCGATTGTGATCCATTACGTTCAGCATGATGGGTATTTTGAACCTGATCATTTTGACGTTCAGTATTATTAGTCGCATTATTTTGGTGTGAATGTTTAGAACCTTGTCGTTCAGAATCTTGCTTTACTTGATTATCATTTTGCGTTCTGATTGTTTTACTATTTTGTGTTGATTGATGCTTCGATGATTGAAGCGTGTCTTTACCTTCTGTCACTGTTCCACTTTTACCATTCTCTTTATGCATATCGTCTAATTGCTTTCCTGACTGCATTTGATGTGACGTTATCGCATTCCCTTGTTCTCCCGGTTGATTTAGTGTTTCTTTTTGTGCCGCTGCATTGGACGTTGGTGTTTTTTCCGAGGCTTGTGCTTCATGTGATGACACAACAAACATTGTAGCCGCTAACACTGACACCACGCCTATTGAATACTTTCTAATACTATACTTTCTTTCTTCTTGTCCTCTTAACATATAATCACCTCAAAAGTATTTTTTTGACCCCCTCTTGAGAATGAAAAACAACTGCACCTTCAATATAACATGACATATATTATTTTTTGATTAAGACTACAAAATTAATAAAAATTTAATAATACGATATTAAATCGATACTAATCATTTACAAATATGTGCATTTCCAAATAATTTATAAACACTTTTAGTTGTGGCGTTGAATCAACACAACAACATTTAAGATAAATATTTTATTAAGCAATATAGTTTCAATCTATATATAATTAGTTAATTTGTATTGGTATGAAAATAATTCAAACTATACAATTATAGTAAGTTTTCAGATTTTTCTAAATTAAAATAATGATTCATCTCATTAAGGGGAAGATGCATCATACAGTTTTGTGTATTCATTTAAACAAAGGGGTTGCTTTAATGAATCAATATCATTCTAATGCACAACAACCAAGTGCATGGCGTTTTTTTGTCTATAGTTTAGTGGGCATACTATGTTTCTTTATTCCTTTTACGATTAATGGTAACAACACTATTTTCGTCGATCATGTTCATCTAGCCATTCGCTCAATCATAGGTCCACTTATGCCCTATGTTGCACTGATTATGATTTTAATTGGTACAGCGTTACCAATAGTGAGACGTACTTTTATGACTTCAATCACAAACTTGGTCATTACATTATTTAAAGTTGCAGGTGCAATGATTGGTATAATGTATGTATTTAAAATCGGTCCATCAATACTATTTAAAGCTAACTATGGTCCGTTCTTGTTTGAAAAATTAATGATGCCATTAAGTATCTTAATTCCAGTAGGTGCAATTGCGCTTTCTTTATTAGTAGGCTATGGCTTATTAGAATTTGTCGGTGTTTATATGGAGCCTATTATGAGACCTATTTTTAAAACACCAGGAAAATCCGCTGTCGATGCAGTAGCTTCGTTTGTCGGCAGTTATTCCTTAGGATTATTGATTACTAATCGTGTCTATAAGCAAGGGATGTACAACAAACGAGAAGCCACGATTATTGCGACTGGCTTTTCAACAGTTTCAGCAACTTTTATGATTATCGTTGCTAAAACTTTAGGATTAATGCCGCATTGGAATTTATACTTTTGGATAACTTTAGTCATCACATTTGTCGTGACTGCAATTACTGCATGGCTACCGCCAATCACCAATGAATCAACAGAATATTATAACGGACAAGAAGGAGAACAAGAAGTTGCTATTGAAGGAAGCAGACTGAAAACTGCATATGCAGAGGCGATGAAACAAAATGCATTAACACCATCCCTCGTGAAGAACGTTTGGGACAATTTGAAAGACGGTTTAGAAATGACTGTTGGTATTTTACCTTCTATATTATCGATTGGTTTTTTAGGACTGATTGTAGCGAACTATACACCATTCATTGATTGGCTTGGCTATATATTCTATCCATTTATTTATATTTTCCCAATTGCTGATCAGGCTTTACTTGCAAAAGCGTCAGCGATTTCTATTGTAGAGATGTTTCTACCATCTTTGTTAGTAACTAAAGCTGCAATGAGTACTAAATTTGTCGTCGGTGTAGTAAGCGTATCAGCCATTATCTTTTTCTCAGCATTAGTGCCATGTATACTAGCAACTGAAATTAAAATACCTGTCTGGAAACTCATCATCATTTGGTTTTTACGCGTGGCATTCTCGCTATTAATCACCATCCCCGTCGCTTTACTTATTTTTGGATAATTCAAATTGAAAATAAAATCACTATCGTAAACAAACAAAACGAGATGAACCCATTACATTCATTCAGCCACCTAAGATAATTAGGTACCTTTAATTAATGATGGTCATCTCGTTTTTTTATCGTTATCATTTAATCTTCCATAACTTGAACAAAACGTTTCGTAATTTCTTTTGGTCGTGTTATCGCACCACCAACGACTGAACAATGAACGCCTAAGTCCATCACGCGTTTATACATATCCGGTGTAATGACATTACCTTCCGCAATAACTTTTGCATCAACACTTTGTAGTACATCTTTTAGAAATTGGAAGTCATTCTGATAAAGTAATTGTCCTTGCGTATAACTAGTATAGCCATGTAACGTCGTGCCAATATAATCAAAGCCAAGTCGTGCGGCATTTTTAGCTTCTTCAACGGTCGCGATATCAGCCATAATTTCAACGTTCGGTGCATGTGTTCTAATATATGATACTAATTCGTCTAACGTTTCTTTTGGACGTTGCTGTAACGTTGCATCCAATGCAATGACTTCACATTGGCTTTCTATCAGTTCATCAACTTCTTTTGACGTTGCAGTAATAAAAACATCTGAGTGATCATAGTCACGTTTCACAATGCCAATAACTGGTAAATCTACCGTTTCTTTAATTGCTAAAATGTCTTCCTTAGTATTTGCGCGAATACCAACAGCACCACCTTCATACGCAGCTAATGCCATTTTCGACATAATAAAAGATGAATGCAATGGTTCATCTGGTAGTGCCTGACAAGATACTATTAATCCATGTGGTAACATTATTCCTCACTCCATAAGTCATTTTTTCACGTAAAGTCATTTACAATATATCATTAAGATAATTTTTATCAATGCTTTTTACTATCTTGAAAATATTTTTCATATATAATAGTAATCATTAAGATGAAGGGGTGACACAATGAAATTTGAGAATCGTGTTCAACGTTATCAACATTTATTTACAAAAACTGATAAACGCATCGTCAATTATATAAGACAAAATGGTTATAGCGATGCCTTTTCAACGATTAACTCCTTAGCCCATGCGATTGGTACATCACCAGCAACAATGACACGCTTTAGTCATAAGCTGGATTATGAGAATTTCCAAGATTTAAAATTTAATATTCAACAAGAAATGACAGAGACAGTTATTGAAAATAGCCCAATCATTCAAAGAATTCATAAATATCATCAACAAATCATTCAACAAACTGGTGAATTTATTGATAACGACATTATCCAAACCTTTATCGACAAACTTCAATCAAGTCGACATATACTCTTTGCTGGACTAGGTAGCTCTGGTTTATCAGCGACTGAATTTTATTATCGTATGATTCGTATGGGGCTAAAAGGTAATGTTACTACCGATTCACATTTAATGAAAATATCGGCATCCCTACTATCTCATTCAGATATGTTTATTGCTATGTCAAATAGTGGTAATACTTCGGAATTAATTTCTGCAGCGGAAGTCGCCAAATCTCATGGTGCATATGTCGTTGCCATCACAAATTTTGAAGGTAGTAAACTTACAGATTGTGCAGATTTAGTACTTTTAACAACGGATCAATCGCGTAATACCGACCATCAATTTATCAACACACAAATTGCGACACTCTTTTTAATCGATATCGTGAGTTATCATTTATTAGAAAATACGAATCTGAGTCAAACTTATCAACATACTAAATCTATTATCCTAGACAACAAATAACTAGTAGTATATTCAAATCCACCTGCAACTGTAGACAATCATCGTGATTGCCCCAACGAGTTGCTAGGTGCTTTTTTAATTTCAATACCAAATATTTTTTTACATTTTCTAAAATTTTAATATCTCAGCTTCTTCAATTTAATATGCCCGTGGCACACTGTTGGTTGATATAGTTTAGATTGGTCCTAGATAGAGTGTGATGTGTGGAACTAACAACAGCTCTCATCTCTCGTAACGGTTTCAAATTCTATTTTAGAATGACTCCTTCTTTCAACTATCATTGCAAACAGCCATATAATGCTGCATCATTTTTACTCTTAGTCGTTTGTATCGGTGCATAAACATAGTCTTTTGGTAAATAGTGTGCAACTTTCGGCTCGATATATTTAATGAGATTGTCTCCTTGTTCAGATATACCGCCACCAATTAATATAAGCCCTGGATCATACATGACTTGTATTTGGGCAATCCCTTCTGCTACATCTTCTGCCCACTCATTCAATATTTGTTTTGCAATATCATCACCTTCTTCAGCTGCTTCAAACAATACTGGCACATGTGTGCTTCTCGTAAATCCTCCGTCAATCATGCGCTTTTTCAATGCACTCGTTGCAGCACGTTGCTCAAACGTTGTATTTTCAGTTGGACGATACAATAAATACCCAACTTCATTTGCCTTATGAAGCTCACCATTATCAATATGACCTTGATTATTCTTGTACGCACCCCCAATGCCTGTACCAAGCGTCATACAAAAGATCCGTTCTGCTTGATATTGATGTAATTTCAATTCGCCTAGTAATGCAGCGTTTACATCATTTTTTACTTTGACATAAGGAGACAATGATTTTAATAATCGCTTAAAATTAGTACCTTTATAATTCGGAATGGTTGGCCCTGCGTATACAATTTCGCCTTTTTGTTCATCAACAACGCCTGCTGATGAAATACCTATGACAGGTTGGATCAACTGATATTGCTTCATATATCCTGTTACAATCTCATATACTTTGTCAGTAATAAGCTCACTTTTGTTGTCCGGCGTTGGTATTTGTTGATAGTCAAACATATTCAATTGCTTATCAATAACTGCCGATTTAATTTGAGTGCCTCCAATATCGATTGCGATGTAATACACCTTACTCACTCCATTTCTATTGATTTTGAAAAACATTTTCATTAATTATACATAAATATGACTACAATTTTCAAAAAGATATTGTTACATTTTATGATAGCGTTTACAATTATAGCTGTAAACTATATTATCAAATGATTTTTGGAGGGACTTCATAATGAACAAAGATTTAAAAGGTTTATATGCAGCGTTACTCGTTCCTTTTGATGAAAATGGTCAAGTAAATGAACAAGGACTCAAACAAATTGCTCAAAATGCCATTGAAACTGAAGAATTAGACGGTCTTTATGTAAATGGTAGCTCAGGCGAAAACTTTTTATTAAATACAGAGCAGAAGAAGCAAGTTTTCAAAGTTGCCAAAGAGGCAGTTGGGGATAAAGTGAAATTGATTGCTCAAGTAGGTTCGTTAGATTTAAATGAAGCCATTGAACTCGGAAAATATGCCACAGAACTCGGTTATGATGCACTTTCTGCCGTAACACCATTCTACTATCCATTTACTTTTGAAGAAATTAGAGATTACTATTTCGATATTATCGAAGCAACACAGAACAATATGATTATTTATGCAATACCAGATTTAACAGGTGTGAATATTTCTATTGAACAATTCAGCGAGCTATTTAATCACGAAAAAATTGTTGGTGTTAAATATACAGCACCGAACTTCTTCTTACTAGAACGTATTAGAAAAGCATTCCCAGATAAATTAATCTTATCTGGCTTTGATGAAATGTTAGTTCAAGCTACGATTTCTGGCGTAGATGGTGCAATTGGTTCTACATATAACGTTAATGGTCGCCGTGCTAGAAAAATCTTCGACTTAGCACGACAAGGTCAAATTCAAGAAGCTTACCAACTACAACATGATTCGAACGACATCATCGAAACAGTGTTATCAACGGGGATTTATCCAACATTGAAAGAAATACTACGTCACCGTGGCATTGATGCAGGATTACCGAAAAGACCTTTCAAACCTTTTAACGAAGCACATCGACAAACATTAGATCAACTCATTGCAAAATACGATTTATAGACATCAAAGAATCAATACATTGTAAAGGGGATGTTTCCCATGAAAGAAGTTGGATTTGGCACACTAAACTGGGTTGCCGTTATCATTTATCTACTAGCTATGTTACTCATTGGCGTTTATTTTACCAAGCGCGCGAGTCAAAGTACGAATAGTTTCTTTACTGCAAGTGGTCGCTTGCCATCTTGGGTAGTTGGCTTTTCAATTTATGCTACTACATTAAGTGCAATTACGTTTATGTCGACACCAGAGAAAGCATTTTTAACAGATTGGTCATATATTGCAGGTAACATCGCTATCGTAGCAATTATTCCATTACTTATTTATTTCTATGTCCCTTTCTTTAAAAAGTTAAAGGTAACATCTGCATATGAATATTTAGAAGCTAGATTTGGCCCTAGCATACGTGTCATTGGCTCATTATTATTTGTCGTTTACCATTTAGGGCGTGTTGCAATCGTTATCTACTTACCAACATTAGCAATCACATCTGTATCAGACATGAACCCTTATATCGTTGCATCACTCGTTGGTTTACTATGTATTTTATATACATTTTTAGGTGGATTCGAAGGTGTGGTTTGGAGTGATTTCATTCAAGGCGTCATTTTATTAGGCGGCGCTTTAGTTATTATTATTCTAGGTGTTATGAACATTAAAGGCGGTTTTGGCACTGTCTTTGCAGATGCGATTGAGCACAAAAAATTAATTAGTGCAGATAATTGGAAGCTAAACACTGCGGCAGCTGCCATTCCAATTATTTTCCTAGGAAATATTTTCAACAACTTGTATCAATACACAGCGAGTCAAGACGTCGTGCAGCGTTATCAAGCTTCTGATAGTTTAAAAGAAACAAATAAATCGTTATGGACAAATGGTATCCTAGCTTTAATTTCAGCACCCTTATTTTATGGTATGGGTACAATGCTGTATTCATTTTATACACATGAAGCTGTTTTACCAAAAGGCTTCAATACATCATCTGTAGTGCCATATTTCATTTTGACTGAGATGCCACCATTTGTAGCAGGATTACTTATTGCAGCCATTTTCGCCGCTGCACAGTCTACCATTTCATCTAGTTTAAATTCTATATCTGCTTGTATTTCAATCGACATTAAGCAACGCTTCTTCGGAAAAGGTAGCGAGCGACACGAAGTTAACTTTGCTCGTTTGGTCATCATCATTGCAGGTATTTTCGGTTTTGGAATGTCACTATACTTAATTGCTTCTAATTCAAATGACTTATGGGATTTATTCTTGTTTGTGACTGGATTATTCGGCGTTCCATTGGCTGGTGTATTTGCAGTTGGTATTTTCACTAAACGTACGAATACATTCGGTGTTATTTGTGGATTAATATTGGGTATCATCTTTGCTTACGTCTATAATGATGTTGGCAAAGGTAACTCACCTTTCTATGTATCTACCATTTCATTTACAGTTGCTTTTGTCTTTGCTTATATACTTAGCTTCATTGTCCCTTCAAAACATAAAAAAGATATAACGGGATTAACAATTTTTGAAAAAGATAAACCATCAACATACATTTCAAAAACGGCTACGAAAAAGTAGATTGTTATGATAAAACCCCGTCACTAAGTTATGATGCGCTGTTGCGCCAACTTGGTGACGGGGTTTAGCTTTGCCATGAATTTAATTTAGATACTTCGATTAATTTACAATACTAAGCCAATAATTGATCCTGAAATGATTGAAGCTAGAGTTGAACCAAGTAGCAACCTCATTGCAAAGGATGCAACTTTTTCTCCTTGCTTATCACTAATTCCTTTAATTGAACCAACGATGATACCAACAGTACCGAAATTAGCAAAACTCACTAAGTAAACTGAGATAATACCTTGTGTTCTAGCTGATACGTCACCCAAAACATTTTTAAAATCTAGCATTGCTACAAACTCATTTGTAATTAATTTTGTAGCCATTAAAGAGCCAGCTGGAACAGCTTCACTCCAAGGAATCCCCATTAAGAATGCGATAGGTGCAAACAAATAACCAATTAACTGTTTAAAATTCAAACCAACACTACCAAAAATGATATTGATTGCTTCCATTAATGAAATAAACGCTAACAACATCACGGCTACTACAACAGCGATTTTAAACCCATCCATCGCACTATCACCAATCATTTGGAAAAAGGCAACTTTCTTAGGTTTTCCTGTTTTTCCATTCACTGATTTCGTTTCCGTTGATTTAGTTAAGTTATCAATTTCAACATCACTATCATCAGATTTATAGGGATTGATTACACTGGCGATGATAAGCGCACTAAAAATATTTAACATTACAGCTGTAACTACGAACTTGGGCTCAATCATCTGCATATATGAACCCAACATTGCCATACTAACAGCACTCATACCAGACGTCGCAATTGTATATAATTTCGCTCTAGATAATCTTGGAATAATATCTTTTATTGTTAAATATACTTCTGGTTGTCCAAACATTGCTGTTGAAATAGCAAAGTAACTTTCTAAGCGCCCCATTCTCGTTATTTTATTAATAGCGATACCTACATATTTGATAATAAATGGTAATACCTTAATATAATTAAAAATGCCTATTAATACAGAAATGAACACTAATGGCAGTAACACATTTAAAAAGAACGTAAAGCCATTTTTATTTTGTATATCTCCAAAAACAAAGTTTATACCTGCTTTACTAACATTTATTAACCCTTCAAAAAATGAGCCTAATGCAGTTAAGATTGTTAAACCAATCGTTGTGTTCATCATAAATAACACAATCAACACTTGAATAAATATCATTATTAACGTCTTTTTGAAGTCTATGTTTTTACGATCAAAACTGAATAAAAACGCAACAAATAGTGCAAATGCTATCCCTGTGATAGCGAATAAAATATTCATGTATCATCACCTACAATAATTTATTAACAGCGACAGCAATTTTAGCACCCAACGCCGCATTGTTTTCAACAAGTTTTATATTTGCTGCTAAACTTTTACCATTCGTTTTTTCTACAATTTTCCCTAACAAGAACGGTGTGGCGTCCTTACCTTTAATACCTTGATTTTCCGCTTCAACAACAGCTTCATTTATGATTGCCTCAATATATGCTTTTGATAAGGCATGCTCATATGGAATTGGATTAGCAACAACAATGCCACCTTCAAGATTTAACTGCTGTTTTGTTAAATGAATGTCAGCAAGTCGTTCTGGCGTTTCAACCGAACTTGTTAACTTAACACCGCTTTCGCGAGTGAAGAATGCTGGCAATTCATTCGTTTGATATCCAATAACTGGAACGCCTTTTGTTTCTAAATACTCCATCGTCTTAGGTAAGTCTAAAATTGATTTGGCACCTGCACAGATAACAGTGACATTTGTTTTAGACAGTTCTTCTAAGTCTGCTGAAATGTCCATCGTATGTTCTGCACCTTTATGGACGCCCCCAATACCTCCTGTAACAAAAAATTGAATACCAGCCATTGCAGCACATATCATCGTCGTCGCTACAGTAGTAGCACCAACACACTTCATCGCAACAACTTCTGCTAAATCCCTTCTAGATACTTTAGCAACGTCTTTACTAGTTGCCAGTATTTCTAAATCTTCGCTTTCTAAACCAATTTTAATTTTGCCATCTATAATGGCTATGGTTGCTGGAATGGCACCATTATTCCTGATAATTTGCTCTACTGTTGTTGCCATTTCAACATTTTGTGGGTACGGCATACCATGCGAAATAATTGTTGATTCTAATGCTACAATCGGTTGATTGTTCTCCCGTGCTTGCTGAACTTCTCGAGAATACTCAATATACTTTTGTAAATTTGCCATTTTTATAATCCTCCATATCGTGATAAAGTTGCTGTTGATCTAGGTTTTGCCTAACTGTATATTTCGTTTCTATCGTTTTCTTTGCGTTAACCATACCAGCAATTAATATATCTTCAGTAGACATCCCATTTAACCAGCTATATACTACTGCAGCACAGAATGAATCGCCTGCACCTGTAACATCTTTCACACTATTTGATGGCATAACTGACTTGATGATTTCTTCCTCACCACTTCGATAAATGAGTTCTTTCACGCCATTTGTCACAATAACATTTTTAACACCTAAATCATTCCAGCGTTTAGCAGCTATTTTTAAATCATCAGTAGATTCTATTTTTAAATTTAAGTATGTTTCTGTTTCATCTTTATTCGTGATAATCCAATCAATAGCATGTAATGAATCAGGCATATTTTTCATTTTTGGGGAAGAAACCGTGGTGATAACTAA
This sequence comes from Staphylococcus sp. EG-SA-15, assembly GCF_017151895.1. Classification (NCBI taxonomy): domain Bacteria; kingdom Bacillati; phylum Bacillota; class Bacilli; order Caryophanales; family Staphylococcaceae; genus Staphylococcus; species Staphylococcus sp. EG-SA-15. Next base: position 104,094 of record NZ_JACVZN010000002.1, read on the forward strand.
TTTGATTTGATGTTTCGTGGTATAGGCACATAAGAAGTTTAATGCCTCTTTGCCTAAATTCAAATCGACAATAATGCACTTAGCCTTTTTCAATAAGTGTGAACGCTTAATTAAAAATTCAGGCGTAATGTAGTCAAACACTTCCATATCTGCTAAGCCATATGTCATGTCGCCTTCTTTACTAATTAAAGCTGTATATGAACCTGTACTCGCATTTTCAAATTGTTGAACATGATCCAAATTCATAAATGGTGTGGACAATCGTTTAATCATTTCCCATTCACTATCTTGTCCACTAGCAGATAAAAAAGCGACCGTTTCGCCAAGCCTACCTAAGTTCTCAGCAATATTTCTTGCTACGCCACCAATAGAGCGTGTTGACGTTACAGGATTTGATGTTTCTGCAACTAAATCTTTATGCACATAAAACTTACAATCTACATTCGCTGCGCCAATACAAACAATAGGATAATCTTCATTTAAAACATATGCCTTTCCCATAACATATTCCTTTTGTATTAATCCTGAAATAATGTTTGCTACGCTGGGTCTAGATAATCCAATTGCCTCAGCAAGTTCACGTTGTGAAATAAACGGATTATCTTTAATTCTTTTTAAAATTTCTTTCTCAGAATCGCTCATAACATCCCTCCTCATATTGACTTAAAATACTTGAATCAGTGAATTTACAAAAATATCGTAGCATGCTGTTATTTCTGTTGTAAACGCTTACATTTACCGTTATATCAATGATATATGTTTATAAAATACGCATAATTTCGTAAAAAGTAAGTTCATTCCATCGTGTAAAAGGTACTTGAGAAAATGATAAATGTTTATACAGTATGATATTTGTCGACAATAAATTATGACATTTTTATGTCTTATATTTTTCTATAAAAAAACGTGACTCATTATCGATTTTTTCATCGACTGAATCACGTTACTATGTTTTATTTGTTTTTACTATTCAATATGATGATGCTATGCGTCAACTGCACCTCGATTAATCATGTCTTGCTTAGTAACAATTGGATATTTTTTAAATACGATTGAACCAAGATAACCTGCAAGCGCACCTACAATCGCCATTACTACACCATAAATTACAATAGTCATTGGATGATTAAATCCAAACATTACTAAAAATCCTGCAATCGGTGTAGCTGTACCTGTCGCATCGTTAATTAAACCTGACATAGCAATAATTAAACCAGCAATCGCACCACCAAAGAAATTTGTAATATAGATTGGAATTGGATTGGCTGATACAATATCTGCTTGTGATAAAGGTTCAATACTTACTGCAATCGTAGACTTACGATCACCTAATTTTAAGCGATGGAATAGCGTCCCATTCATAAATGCCGAACTAAATGCTGCCATGGCACCAATAGCCATAGGTACACCCGTTAAACCTAATAATGCTGTCAATGCCATTGAACTCAATGGCGCTGTGCCGACAACCGTAATAATACCACCTAAAATGATACCCATGATAATTGGATTCGTATTCGTACTACTTTGGATAATATCACCAATTCGAATCAATGTACTATTCACTACTGGCGTTAATAATACTGCAATAAGACGAGCTAATGGCGCTAAGATGACAATCGATCCAATTAAGTCGACACCATCCGGCACATATTTCTCTGTATATTTCATCACATATCCAATCATATAACCCGCAAAGAAACCTGGTAATAAATCCATACCACCGCACGCGGCTGCTATAACTAATGCATATACTGGTGACACACCGATAGCTAATGCTGTTAATCCAGCGGCAGCGACACCACCTAGACCTCCCGCAGCGTCTCCTAGCTCTTCTAAAAATTTAATACCGAATACTTCGCCACCAACATATTTATTAAATGCTTCCACTAAAAATGTTGCGATTGCTGCATTAGCTAATGCTCCCATGGCACGCATACCATTAGGTGCTTTATATGTAAATAATGTAAAAATCACTAAGACCAAAAATAAAAATAAAGTACCTATCAATAAATCCATAACCATTGACCCCCATTACGATAATTTTATATTCAATCCCCATATTTAAATATTGAATACTTAGAGGCCATTTTACTACAAAAAATATTATATTTCACGGAATATTTCTGATTTTCGATAATAATTATTATTAATTGAATGTGAAAGTTTATTCAAATAATACATAAACATAAAAATACCGGCACATGATGTACCGGCTTAATAAAACTATTCTACTGTTTCATTTTCAAGATTAAGGACGCCATCTTTCATATGATATGAACGATCACAATATGCTTTAAGTCGTTCATCATGTGTAACAATAATACATGCTTTCTTTCTTTGTTTGGCTTGATCACGTAGAATTTTAATGACTTCAATCGCATTTTCAGTATCTAACGCCGCGGTAGGTTCATCCGCTAAAATAATCGACGGATTCGTATATAACGCTTTGGCTATCGCCACACGTTGTTTCTGACCACCTGAAATTTCTGAAGGTAACTTATTAAGCAATGAAGTTAGACCTAATTGTGACATAAGTTGCTGATAGTCTTCATTAGACATAACATTCTTATTTTTCTTTTTCAATAATGTAAATTGTTGCTTTACCGTTAAAAATGGTACAAGGTTTGTAGCTTGTAAAATAAAACCTATTTCAGACATTCTAACTTTTGCCAATGCTTTTTGCTTCATTGTCGTAATATCTTGGTTATTGATTAAAATGTGCCCAGATGTCGGTGTTTGTAAAGCACCTGCCATAGTTAGAAATGTACTTTTACCAGAGCCAGAAGGTCCAACCAATGCTATAATATCACCTTTATTTATCTCAAAATTTGTATCTTTAACCGCTTCAATGTTACGATTCCCATCTTTAAATGACTTTGTTACATTTTCAAATTTCAACATTTGCTACACCTCCTACCCGATCGCCTTTAACGGATCTATTTTTCTAATTGTTAAAATGGAGAATAAACTTCCTAATACAGAGACAATCATTAACACAATTGCAAATACGAGCAATGTTAGTACATCGAATTTGACAGGTACTGCATCAGGTAAAAATGCACCTGTAACGCCTGTTAACAGTAAGCCAAATGCCGTACCAAATAATGCTAATATGAGCGTCTGCGAAATAACTACGTTCGCTAAATAGCCATTCGTAAATCCTTGAGCCTTTAATATGCCAAATAAACTTGTTTTTTGTAATGTCATGACATATAAGAAAATGCCTATAACTGTAGCTGAAATGACAAATAAGAATGAAATCATAAAGTTTAATGTTAAGTTCTGTGGTTTATAACCTGGTAAATTTTCAATAAAGTCATTAATACTTACCGCTTCAAGCTCTTGGTTTAATTTTTTGTCTTTCCAATTTGTATCACGTACAACAACTGCATTAATTTTATCTCCAGTCAATCTAGGATTGATTTTGGCAATGGTAGCGTCATTCGTGAAAATGACTGGTGACGCATTATATTTTGCACTTTCTGTAAAACCTACGATATGCAATTTTTCATCTGATTGAGATAGTGATAATGTGTCGCCAATTTTAAATCCTTTATTTTTAAGTGTTTCATCAGCTAACACTTCATTATCTTTAGTCGCTTTATGCCCTTCTATTAAACTCGGAACTAAAAATGATGACTTTTCAACACCGAACACTAAAACATTGTCTTTTTGATGGCCATTAGACACAATTTCCCCTGTTTGCTTCAAAGTAGCTTGCTTCTTGTATTTATTTTCAATATCTTTCTTGTTAAAAACAGATTGTTGCACAGTTTGATTGGCATCTTTATTTAGAACAATGGCATCTGCTTGCCACTTATCAATGCCTTCTTTATTCATATTGATAAGACCATTCGCCAATCCAGATAATAAAAATAGCAAGTAACTAATCATCGTTAACACACCAATAATTAGTCCAAACTTCAATTTGTTGCGCCGTATTTCATTCCAAGCTAAAAACATGCATTTCTCTCCCTACTACTATAATTTAAACATTGTTTATATTCTTAGATGCACGTACGTCGTGTTGCGCTCTGTAATGTTATACATACACTTATCCTTCATTATACCCGAACTTTTTATATTAAAAGCAAATTTATGGAAAATGCAATTAATTGTCTATTATTTTTGTACGGTACATTTAAAATTAAGGATCAATTTAAAAACGTCTACATATACCTTTAAGTACATGTAGACGTCCAATTCATATATTATTTAACTTCGCCTGTTTTAGGATCGAATTGCTTAATAGCATTTTTACGTAATTTATCTTTTGCTTTGTCACTTGCTTTATAGTTATTGTTGTAAATCGTAGCTTCCCAACTACCATACATTGGGTTAGGGAAAATGATATATTTCTTACCGAAATCGTCTTTATGTTTTTCAATTAATGCTTCACGAGATTCAGCTGTAGCTTCTTTTGGATCTGTAAAGTCTAATAAATTATCTCCAAATAGCATGACAAGTTTATGATCCTTTTGAACCATTTGTCTGCGTGATTCTTTACTCTTATCATCTTTACCTTTTAGTAAAATATGACTCTTCTTAGCTTGAGGGATACCTTGTTGTTTTAAGTTCTTTTGTGTTGCCTTTAAATCTTTTTCTTTATCTCTATCAGAAATATAGTAGATATCGACACCTTTTTTGTCAGCATATTTCAAGAATTCTTTTGCGCCATAGACAGGTTTAGCTTTAGCAGCTTGTACCCATTCATGCCAACCTTCTGGGAAAGGTTTATTATGTATTGATGCATAGCCTTGATATGGAGAATTATCTAAAACTGTTTCATCTAAATCCAAAGCAATAGCTAACTTATGTTTACCTTTATTCTTTTTAATCTCTTTATCTAACTGTGTCTTTGCACTGTTATAACCTTGTAAATATAATGCTTTTGCTTCAGCTGAATTTTGATACCAAGCCACTGCCATAATATTTTGATTACCAAGATTCGCCTTTTGTGATGCTGGTATAGAAGCTTGTTGTGTTTGTTGAACTTCAGCAGAACTTTTGGCAAACGCTGTAGAATTTGTCGTTTGTGGTGCCGAAACTGTAACCGCTACCGATAATGATGCTATTGCAATATACTTTGAAATTTTATTCATCTTATCACCTCATGATTAATATTTAAAATACAGTTAAAATTATAAATGCATTTATTTAATATTGCTATACTATGAAAAGATATTTAATATTATTTCTTGAAAAGCTAACAAATATGTGAACATTTCATATAAGCATGATTTAATGGGAGACCTATCACATGAGAGAGATTTGTGATTTATCACGTAATAAACTTAAATTCATTTGAGTGACTAGGCCTTCCTATCAGACATATTCACTCATCCACGTATCATTATGTGTACAGTGTGCTATCTCTTATTTACCTATTGGAACAACCATAAACTCATCCATAGTTTACCTTTTATAAATAGCAGTCCTCACTCATACAATTTCTCATAAAAATCACAACGCTCCAACGTATTTCCAACTTACTTTCACCTATTTTAATTCATAAAAACGACACTTTAATTGTCATTATCCAATAATAGCAAGACGTTATTATTGCAATCTTTTTTATAAAATAATAGAATCATAGTATTGTCATTTAAAGATAAAGTAAGAACGTTTTTATTTTTCAGATTTTTTAAATTATTATGAATATCTAGTTTTAGGAAGGAAATTACATTGAAAAGACAAGTTATTATTTCGGGCCTCATGTTATTTTCACTATTTTTTGGAGCCGGAAATTTAATATTCCCGCCCATGCTTGGCCATACAGCAGGTCAAAATATGTGGATTGGTATGTTAGGCTTTGCCCTTACAGGCATATTACTCCCCTTTATTACTGTTATTGTTGTTGCATTTTATGATGAAGGTGTTGAAAGTGTAGGCAATCGTATACATCCATGGTTCGGGTTTATTTTTGCTGTCGTGATTTACATGTCTATCGGAGCATTTTACGGTATTCCACGTGCTGCAAATGTCGCGTACGAAATTGGTACAAGACACATTTTACCTGTGCACAACCAATGGACTTTAATTATATTCGCAGCAGTCTTTTTTGCCATCGTTTACTGGATTAGTTTAAATCCATCGAAAATCGTTGATAATTTAGGTAAATTATTAACACCATTATTACTATTAATGGTCGCTCTATTAAGTATTGCTGTCATTTTCAACCCTGAATCTGCACTAAGTGCACCTAAGGATAAATATATAACACATCCTTTCATTTCAGGAAGTTTGGAAGGCTATTTTACAATGGATCTTGTTGCTGCGTTAGCTTTTTCCGTAGTCATTGTCAATGGCTATAAGTTTAAAGGCCTCACAGATCGCATGAAAATTTTAAAATATGTCTGCTTTTCAGGTCTTATTGCAGCCATATTACTTGGAATGATTTACTTTGCACTTGCATACGTTGGGGCATCAACGGCTCCAGGAAACTTTAAAGATGGTACAGATATATTGACGTATAACTCATTACGAGTATTTGGTTCATTTGGCAACATAGTATTTGGTATGACAGTGATACTTGCATGTTTAACAACATGTATAGGACTCGTCAATGCTTGCGCCACATTTACTAAGAAACACGTACCTAAGTTTTCTTATAAAATATTCGCACTTATTTTCTCTATCATAGGGTTCTTATTTACAACACTTGGTTTAGAAATGATTTTAAAAATTGCTGTCCCATTATTGACTTTAATATATCCCGTGTCGATTGCACTTGTACTCATATCATTTGCTAACATGTTTAGCAAATTCAGATTCAGTTGGGCCTATCGACTCGCAACTGTTATTACATTGATTATTTCAATTTTACAAATACTAAATAGTTTCAACTTATTACACGGTGTTATTTTGAAATGGTTTATGATGTTACCTTTAGCAGATATCGATTTAGCTTGGCTTGTACCATTCATGCTCTTTGCTATTATCGGTTTCATCATCGATGTAGTTATACGTCGTCCGAAACAAGCGACAACTTAATAAATGCTCACTGCCTAGTAATGATTGACCCATCGTTACTAGGCTTTTTTATATGAAATTCATGACTTTTCAGTGATACCGTCTGTCTATTAATTATTTTAAAATAAATGATTTGTTAAAAAATCCTAGCTGTTATTCAAAAATATTAGTTTTTAAAATTAATTTTGTGAAATTATTCACAAATAAGGCAATTCATAGTATACTCTGATTAACAAATGAAAAGTGAGGATGTCATTGTGAAGGAGAAACATATTAAATGGGATAAAATATTTTATGGGGACGACTGGGTAAATAACGTAGTCGAAACGATAAGAACGAAAGATATATTACAAAGCGTTTATTTAAAACGTTATTTATTACGCGCGATGATGGCAGGATTTATTATCGGGATTATTACGGTCTTCGTATTATCAGTTAAAGCAACACACGAACCAGATTTACCGCCAGGCATTGTGAATATGGCCAGTGCCATTACATTCAGCTTTGCGTTAGTACTCATTTTATTTACAAACTCCGAACTACTAACCAGTAACTTCATGTACTTTACTGTAGGCCTGTATTATAAAGTAATTAAACCAACTAGAGTATTGAAAATATTTTTATTATGCTTTGCAGGAAATATTTTAGGTGCTGCTATTTTATTTAGTTTCATGCGTTTTTCAAATGTAATGACGCCAGATATGTTAAATCAGTTATCAGCAGTTATTGAGCACAAAACGTTGTCTACTGGTTTTGTAAGTATATTAATGAAAGCGATATTCGCCAATTTCTTTATCAATATTTCATTAGTTATTGCCATGCAAATTGACGATGTACTCGCAAAAATGTTTGTCATGATGTTCGGTGTTACCATATTTGCCTTTATGGGTTATGAACATGTCGTTTACAACAGTTGCTTATTTATGGGTGGTTTAATTTATCAAGTTGATACATTGCACTTCATACCAGCTATTTCGAATATCGCTGCGGCTTTTATCGGTAACTATATTGGAGGCGGACTCATTATAGGTTTATTCTATGCTTACTTGAATGATCATCATCAATTTTATAAAAATAATTAACTCTATTTGAACAATGCGTTAGTCGATGCCTTTAATATTTAGAAGTGCATTGTCTAACGTATTTTTTTAAAGTTCGTCAATGATTTTTATCCGATGCTATGAGCATTATCAAATACAAAATGCTCTCTTAAAAGCAGTTATTGACTGAAAATCTACTTCTAAGAGAGCACTTTATTTAATTACTTAAGAAATCTTGAAATTTCAATATACGATGTTTATGATAAGTCGCTTATTTCATCTTTAGGCTTGTTATTAGTAAGTAGTTTAATACCACTGATTAACCATAAAGCAAATGTAATTATGTTACCACTTATTACAGCTCCAATAATCAACAATATACCACTCATTTTTTTGTTTTTAGATGCTTTAAACATACCGATTGCACCTAAAATAATTGAAATGATTCCAAATATGAATAGGGATAAGAATAATACAGTGAAAATTGCTGCTGCTGTTTCTGCATCAACTGGGTCAACCTCACCATTAACTGTTGTTGACACATCTGTAGTCATTACACCTGATGCTGCTAAAACCATCAATAGTAAACTAAATACCGTTGCTAAACCCTGAACAACAATTCCTATTACTGTCATTATTTTGATCGATTTTTCCATTGTCTTACTCCTTTATTATTATTATTATTTACAAACTTGCGTTTGTGTTCTTATATATAAATGTTTAAATTTATATCGTGTTTATTTTAAAAATTATTGTCGCTAAAGCTCATTTACTTTTTGAAACTGGTTAAAAGTTTTAAAGAAAGCCTACGTTAATCTTTTTCCACTTCTACATTTTCATCTTCATAATCTGCTTTATGGTCTTTCATATACTTAATTGGGTCTATTTCTCTATTGATCTCTGCCTTACCATCTTTTATTTCATATGCGAAATAATACATTTTTTCACGATCTTTATACAATTGAATACCAATAATAATGACTTTACCATCTTTATAAACATGTGTATTACTGTCTTCTTGTTTAATGTCTGTTTTAATAGTGTTTTGTACTTTCGAGGCAATTTTATTCATTTGATTCTGTTCTTTGTACACTTTATCAATATCTTTTTGATACTTTTCACCTTTATTAGAACAACCTGCTAATACAATTGCTAACATTAAAAATACTACCAATATTCTTTTCATCATTTTTCTCCTCAGATGGCTGTCATTTTCCACACACTACAATACTGATAATATACTTTATCATTGTAACGTTTGAACAATGTTTAACCAATTGTTATAAACTTAAAATTCGTTTAAATGTTTGACGCAAGATTTTGATTAATTATGATATTAAAGTCTTCTTAATATAAACATCTATTTCAGTGTTAATTTACAACTATCTACTGAAAATTATGTCATCATAATAAATTATGCAATAACTATTTGATACCTTTACATTGCTATGTATCTCTAAAAATTGCCTCCTATATATTTATTTAATCTCCAAATATTTAACTATTTATAATTATAGTAAAAAACATTTTAATAGTATATACTTTTCTCATATTTTTTTGATATAAGCTTTAAAAAATAAGTCGATGTGCATCAACTTTATAAAATACACTACAATAACCTTTTCAATTAATGGCAATTTTAAATTTATATCGTGATTTATTAATTAGTTAAACTCATCTATACATATGATGTATGGATACCGAGAAGCTAATAGACTTTTTAAGTTACAAATAATCTTATTTTTTACCTTCTTCTTTGAGTCAAATGTATAACGAGGTTGGTTTTGCACAGCCTTCTATAACATATATGCTACTCTTGGTCTTTAACATACTTCTCTACTTCTCGAATTTCTTCCATTTCATATTCCATTTCTGGTAAAACACCAAACTTTTTATACATATAGTAGTTTTCCTTTCCAGATGGGCCAAAACCTAATTTAATCCAATCTATATAATCAAATGATACTTTCAAATTTCCCTCTCTTGTAAAGTCAAATTCACATGATGTCCATGGTTCTAAATCTTCTTCTTTAAATGCGTTTCTTAACTTCTTAAACAATCTATATAAATCCGTCCACAAATCATAAAATACTTTTTCAGAGACATTATACTCTCTAGGGATATATGTGTAATAATTCAAGTCCTCGCTACCTGGTTTAGTATAATTAAAAACGACCTCTCCACCTTCATCATCTACATAAGCAATTGTATATACTTTTTCCCACTCTACTGGTATCATCCCACTAATCTCATTCGCAATCTTGTTGTATATTTCACTTAGTTTTTCTTCGAAAGTCATGTTATCTCCCCTATAGTTCAGCTTCTTCTTGCTCTTTAACATAATCTTCTATTTTTTTAACCCTATTTATTGCATATTCTTTTTCAGGCCAAATTCCAAACTTTTTATACATGTAATAATCTTCTCTTCCCATTGGTCCAAATTCTGAATTCATCCAATCAATATAATCAAAAGATACGTTTAATTTACCATCTCTTGTAAAATCAAATTCACATGATGTCCATGGTTCTAAATCTTCTTTAAATAAATCTCTTAACTTCTTAAACAATCTATATAAATCCGTCCACAAATCATAAAATACTTTTCAGAGACATTATACTCTCTAGGGATATATGTGTAATAATTCAATTCATCGCTACCTGGTTTAGTATAATTAAAAACGACCTCTCCACCTTCATCATTTAGGTAGGCAATTGTATATACCTTTTCCCACTCTACTGGTATCATCCCACTAATCTCATTCGCAATCTTGTTGTACATTTGACTTAGTTTTTCTTCGAAAGTCATATTATCGCCCCTATATTTCAGCTTCATCTTGCTCTTTAATATATTGCACGATTTCTTTAATTTCTTCCATTTCTGGTATAACCCCAAATTTTTTATACATATAGTAATTTTCTCTAGCTAACGGACCTAAGCCTAATTTAATCCAATCAATATAATCAAAAGATACGTTTAATTTACCATCTCTTGTAAAGTCAAATTCGCATGATGTCCATGGTTCATGTCCTTCTGTTTTAAATAAATTCCTTAAATTCTTAAACAAGTAATACAGATTCATCCATAAATCATCAAATATTTCTTCCGAAACATTATAATCTCTAGATATATCCGTGTAATAATTCAATTCATCGCTACCTGGTTTAGTATAATTAAAAATGACCTCTCCACCTCTATCATTTACATAGGCTATCGTATATACTTGCTCCCATTCTACTGGTATCATCCCACTGATCTTATTCGCAATCTCGTTGTACATTTCATTTAGTTTTTCTTCGAAAGTCATGTTATCGCCCCTATATTTTCAAAATAGATATTAGTTTCATTTCCGTTAAATAAAAAGCACTAAACAACACCTCTACGTCGCTTAATGCTTCTTCAAATTAATATTACTCATTTCATACCTAAATTCACTAATGGAACTAAAATAACTGCAACTATTGTTACGATAACTGGAATTCCAAATAATTTCGAGTCTTTTTTAGTATTATATTATTTGTAAATAATAACCATAAAACTCCTGCTCATTATTTTGTCTTTCAATTTATTTAACTATTTATAATTATAGTAAAAAAGATATTAATAGTATATACTTTTTTACCATTTCGTAAATAAAAATTTACCAACACCTATATGTAATACAATTATAATAATCTTGATAAAATCATATTCAGAATAAATAACCAACAACTGAAAAACATTAGATTTATTACAACAAAAGCAAACGTTCCTTTTCTAATTCTAATAATCAAATCCCATTAATATCAATCCACTCAAATTCTTTCACATCATTGAGTAAAAAATAATGTGTTGAAGTTGATTTTTTATATAAGTATACTCCAACAGTAATTTATAAAATTATTTAGTCATCATCTTCAGTGTTTAATTCAAAAATATAGAATCTACTGTATTGCATAATAAATTGAAAGGCTACAAATTGTGTACAAGCAATAATAATGATACTTACCATTATGACAAACTTGGATTCTACGACATTGGGAACCAATATATATTCGATAATTCTTTCAATATATATAAATGCGCTCAACGCGGTTAATAATAAACCGAAATGTGTTTTAGTTTTACCACCCCAACGTTTTGTTACTTTAGGTAATTTTAATAACGTGAACATTCCGCCAATTACTAATAACAAATAGCTAATTATGATTGAAATAGTACCCATTAACCAATAATTAAATAAATCATAATGATTTTGCACAGCAACAAAATAGTAAAGATTACATGTTGCAAATACTGCGGTGATAGTAGTTAGCACATTTATAACAACTAAAAATCGGGCATATATTTTTTTATATTTCTGTGCGCTTTCCTTTTCGAAATCTATAAATCTAATCCATTGAAGTAAACTAATTACAATAATTATTAATTCTATAATTGTCGTTATCTTTAAATAATTTGGAAACCTTTCATAATCTAAACCAAAAAAGAAAGTTAGACATGAAAAAAGTATCATAAATAATGATGCTAAACTTAAGGCTTGTCCACCTGGCTTTCGAAGAATGTCTATATTTTCCTTAGTAGTCATATTTACCTATCTCCTATACATTGATTTTGTAATAGCATATTAAGTATTTAAAGCTATAAACTTAGATTCTTTTCGATTAAAAGTATGAAAACCTAAAATTATCTTTATATTATTATTTGATGAGCATCAACTTTACGGTCTCTATTGCTTTTTACTTAACCGCTAAAAAAGACTAAACAAAGCTTTATTGTTTAGTCTTACATTAAGATAGTTTATTCTTCCTGTTCTTTAACATATTGCTCGATTTGTTTAACCTCCTCCATTTCATATTCCGTTTCTGGTAAAACACCAAATTTTTTGTACATATAATAATTTTCACGGCCTAATTGATCAAACTCTGTATTTATCCAATCAATATAATCAAATGAAACTTTTAATTTACCTTCGCTCGTAAAATCAAATTCACATGATGTCCATGGTTCAAGACCTTCTTCTATAAATACTTCTCTTAGTTCCTCAAATTGATCATGCAACTCATATACTGAATCCATAAAGCTTGATTTCAATAAATTATACTTCTTTATCACACTTGTATAGTAAAATAATTCATCACTTCTTGGTTCAGTATAATTGTAAAACACTTCTCCACATTCTTCATCGATATATGCCATTGCATATACTTTTTCCCACTCTACCGGTATCATGCTACTAATCTTATTCGCAATCTCGCTATACATTCCACTTAATTTTTCTTCGAAAGTCATGTTATCTCCCCTATTGTTCAGCTTCTTCTTGCTCTATAATATATTGTTCGATTTCTTTAACTTTATTAATTTCATATTCCGTTTCAGGTACAATTCCAAATTTTTTGTACATATAATAATTTTCTTTTGCTATTTGTCCAAATTCTGAATTCATCCAATCTATATAATCAAAAGATACGTTTAATTTACCGTCGCTTGTAAAGTCAAATTCACATGATGTCCATGGTTCAAGACTTTCTTCTTTAAATATATTTCTTAATTTTTTAAATGATCTATAAAGTTCCATCCATAAATCATCAAAGACTTCTTCTAAAACATTATAATCTTCAACGATACTCGAATAATAATACAGCTCATCATTTCCGGGCTTGGTATAATAAAATATAACTTGCCCACCTCCATCGTCCACATATGCAATTACATATACCTTTTCCCACTCTACCGGTATCATTCCATTGATCTCATTCGCAATCTCGTTGTACTTTTGACTTAGTTTTTCTTCGAAAGTCATGTTATCTCCCCTATATTTTCATTACCGTTAAATAAAAAGCATTAAACAACACCCAAATGTCGCTTAATGCTTCTTCAAATTCGTTTTACTTATCTTAAACCTAAATATGCTAATAAATTTAAAACAAAAGCAATTATTGTTACGATAATTGCAATTTGCAATAACTTCGAACCTTTTTCAGCATCGTATTTTTTGTAATTAATACTACAAACAATACTTCCAATACCAAATAACGGTGTAACTATTGTTAATACAATAAATACCCATGTTGCAATTTTTAAGCCATTGCCTTGATTTTGGTTTTCCATCTCATTAACTCCTACTCATTATTTTGTCTTTCAATTTATTTAACTATTTATAATTATAGTAAAAAAGATATTAATAGTATATACTTTTTTACCATTTCATAAATAAAATTCACGCATACCTATATGTAATATCATTATAATAATCTCGATAAAATCATATTCAGAATAAATAACCAACAACTGAATAATATTGGCCTTATTACAACAAAAGCAAACGCTCCTTTTCTAACTCTAATAATTAAATCCCAAACAGCAAATATAACAATGATAAATAAGCTGAGTATGAAAAATGAGATACTTAAGTCACGTGTTTCCGCAGTAATTTGAGGTGTTGACTTTAATGTCATTAATACCGTTAGTACTATAGCTACTATCAAAGAAATAATCCCTTTATACTTAGCTATTTCAATATTTATACGTAAGCTTTCAACTGAATTGTATTCAGATTTATTAACTATTCCACTTGAACTATCTGTAATATTCTTATATTTTAATAATAATGGTCTGTTCCAAAGATTTCTAAAAGCCATCCATGCATAAAACAAACTCCCCATATACAAAATCACATTGAAATTTGTTAATTGATCATAGCTGTCGCCTATAAAGATATAAGTGATACCAATTATTACAAACACAATGGCATAGATGATTATAGGCAATACTACTATTTTTTCAGAATACATCACAGCAGTTAAATATATAATATAATACAGTCCGGCTACGACAATTAATAATAAGAACTCCATATTCGCACCTCAATATTCCATAACTTTTACTTTAATATCAATCCACTTAAATCCATTCACATCATTGAGTATAAAATAATATGGTGATATACGTTGAAGTTGATTTTCTTATATAAGTATACTTCACAGAATTTACAAAATCATTTAGTCATCATCTTCTGTATTTAATTCAAAAATATAGAATCTACTGTATTGCATAATAAATTGAAATGCCACAAATTGTGCTCCAGCGATAACCAACATGCTCACAATAATTATAAACTTGGATTCTACGACATTAGGAATCAATATATATTCGATAATTTTTTCAATATATATAAATGAGCTCAACGCAGTTAATAATAAACCGAAATGTGTTTTAGTTTTACCACCCCAGCGTTTTGTTACTTTAGGTAATTTTAACAACGTAAACATTCCGCCAATTACTAATAATAAATAGCTAATTATGATTGAAATCGTACCCATTAACCAATAATTGAATAAATCATAATGGTTTTGTACAGCTGCAAAATAATAAAGGTTACACAGTGCAAATACTACAGTGATCGTAGTTAACACATTTATAATAACTAAAAATCGAGCATATATTTTTTTATATTTCTGTGCACTTTCTTTTTCGAAATCTATAAACCTAATCCATTGAAGTAAACTAATTACAATAATTATTAATTCTATAATTGTCGTTATCTTTAAATAGTTTGGAAACCTTTCATAATCTAAACCAAAAAAGAAAGTTAGACATGAAAAAAGTATCAAAAACAATGATATTAAACTTAAGGCTTGTGCACCTGGCTTTCGAAGAATGTCTATATTTTCCTTAGTAGTCATATCTATCTCCTATACATTATTTTTTAAATAGCATATTACGTATTTAAAGCTATAAACTTAGATTCTTTTCGATTAAAAGTTTAAAAACCTAAAATTATCTTTATATTATTATTTGATGAGCATCAACTTTACGGTATCTATTGCTTTTTACTTAAACGCTAAAAAGACTAAACAAAGCTTTATTGTTTAGTCTCTCATGAAGATTGTCTATTCTTCTTGCTCTTTAATATATTGCTCGATTTGTTTAACCTCCTCCATTTCATATTCCATTTCTGGTATAACCCCAAATTTTTTGTACATATAATAATTTTCACGGCCCAATTGATCAAACTCTGTATTTATCCAATCTATATAATCAAATGATACTTTCAATTTACCCTCTCTTGTAAAATCAAATTCACATGATGTCCATGGCTCAAGACCTTCTTCTTTAAATAAATTCCTTAAATTCTTAAACAAGTAATACAGATTCATCCATAAATCATCAAATATTTCCTCTGAAACATTATAATCTTTAGATATATTCGTGTAATAATTCAATTCATCGCTACCTGGTTTAGTATAATTAAAGAATACTTCACCTCCTCCATCATCTATATAAGCCATTGTATATACTTTTTCCCACTCTACCGGTATCATACTGCTAATCTCATTCGCAATTTCATTGTATATTTTGCTAAGCTTCTCTTCAAATGTCATACTAACACCTCTATATATTTTCTATTGTTTTAACTTTTCGTTCATTATTAATCTCATATCCAACCTTAAATATAGTTGGCCTTTGACTATTACCTTTATATTTAACTTCTATTTTAATATTTTCTATTGGTTTTCCAGACTTGATTGCCTTTTCCCATAGTTTTTCCAACTTGTACCAATCACCATTTTCCTTAAATGAACGGTTGATATATTTACTTTGTGCTACAAGGTTATCTATGTCTTTTGACCCACCAAACATTCTAGCGATTAAGTGACCTCCATCATCGTCTGGTAATCTATCCTCTCCCCCCACAGTTCTTTGTGCATGGTTATTACGACCGCCATCTTTTAGAGAAAGATTGTCTACATAAACTTCTTTTATGCGCCCTTTATGATCGGTCCGATATATGTGACCAGTTGGTGTTGTATATTCTATATTTGCTTTTAGTTTCTTAGGTCTAAGTCTTGCATAGTGTTCTCCGAATTCAACCTTGGTGTAGTTTGGTGATTCAACATATTTTGATGAATTTATTTCATGGCTACTTACACTATGTTTACCTTCACTTCTCACCATACTATCTTTCGGACCATGTGTCACGTGATTTTGTGGTGTAACAGCACGTTTCATTTTTTGACCCATGTTTCTCAAAGTAGTTGTTTCAGCAAATTTTATACCACCCATTCCCGCTGGTGCAAGTTGTTGTTTAAATGGATGTGCTATTTCTTTATCAAGTCCATTATTCACTATTCGCTTGACGTTTTGTGCTTGTTGTCCAATCCAATTTCTACTTTGTTGAACAGTATGAGTTGCTTGACCACGCATGTTACTCAGCATTTGTCCAACATGAGTATTTTGAGCAAAGTTACGAGATTGATTCAACACACTGTTTTTCATCATTCCCATTTTAGGTGAAATACGACTAACTGCTTGTTGCATTGTCTTTTGCAATCCTGTTTTAACTGCAAATTTTTCTCCGCCTTTGAAGCCTAATTTCATTAAACTTTTCCCAGCACCTTTGAGGAAGCCCATACCTGGCAATGGAATAAGCGAAAGTCCTTCCATGATTCGTTCTTCTTTAGATAGCTTTCTTCCAGTTACAATATTTTTTCCTGTGGCTGCATTTGCTGCTGAATAGGCGGAATAAGCACCAATAGCTACTGCTCCAGCAACAGGATTAATACAAGATAAAACTACCATACCAGCTAGTGCTGCAATCTCTATAGCTTCTTCTTTTTTCTTTTGCTCCTCTAGCTCTTCCGCTTCAGCTACTGTCATGTAATCACAAGAAGCGCCCTGAGTCATCATTTTTTCAAAATCACTCTTAGATAATTTCTTATCTTCTTTTTTCATTTCTTTGTAATGCTGATCAATTACTTTTACAAATTCTTGATCCGATTTTAATATTTCATCGATGCTATAAACATCGCTGTCACTTTTCTTGGCATCTCCCTTTGCAATTTTCCCAGAAGCCCCATAGGTATCTCTACCATGACCACCGCCATTTTTTATTAATATATTTTCCAATTTAACATTCGTTATACCTTTGAATGCTTTATCTATATCTTCTATAAATGGCGTGTCAATAATTTCTTTCATTTTCGAATCTAATTGAGATGCATAATCATATAGCTCATTTTGATAATAACCCATTAATTTAGATCCTTGTGGACCTACTACACTACTTGTTAATGATATTGCGCCATCTTCGTCTAAAGAACTGACATCGCTTACCGCATCATCCATTGTTGTATCTACATCTAAGAAGTCTTGCCCCTCTATTGCATCTATTACACTTTGGATAGATGACTTTTCATTGTCATAATCAGCTGTTAGATATTCAATATCTTTTGTCATGTCATGCACCTATCCCTCAATATTATAGTAAAGCTTGGCAAATTCCGTACCCCAATGTTCATCTGCTTCAAAGAACTTTTGTGCTGAATTCATGACGCCACCACCGAGTGTGCTCAGTGGACCTTTGAGACCACTAATGACTGTTGCAGCACTACTATAGCCATTTTCCATAGAATGTGCAGCTTTTTCACTACTGTAATAATTTAATTGCGCTATTTTTCCAAAGTTTTGAGCTATTTCATCATACTTTTGACTAATGCTTTCTAATTCTTTTACAACATGTGCAATCGTTTCAGCTTTAACACTAATTTTCCCACTCAACGTCATTACTCCTCTGTCTTATTAATATGATTTTCATCAGTATTGAATCCAAATAATTCTCGTATAAATGTATTAATGACACCAATATGAACATTCAGTACTTTATCTTTTAATGGGTATCGAATGAGTAGCAAATCATTTTGTTCATAAATGTTATATAAACTTTGTTGAGGGTCACCTTGATGATTGTAGATTTCAATTTCTAACACACGCTCAATCGTATCGATACTTTCATTATTTAAGTTCTCCAATGTTTCATCGTCAATTTGTTTAAAGTCCCAATCATTGGACTTTTCTTGTCTCATTAATAAAGGATATGATTGTACAATCGACCACCATGCAATGTCTTTACTTATAATTCGTATTTGAAATCCATTATTTTTAAACCGGCTTAACAAAATATATTCATCTATTTCATAGCTAAATGGTGCAAAATACATATCATTAATTCGAATATTTACAATGGCGCTAATATACTCTCTTACTAATGTCGCCACTTTAAAACCTGCATCAGTTAACTTGTCATTCTCTGTTACTAATTCCTTTTCAATTAAAGCAGCTTTAGCTTCTTCAAAATTTGATGGATCAAACAATTCAAAATTTACGAGAGGCAATTTACTACCACCTAAAATTGTTAATTCTTCGTAAGAAAAATAATCTATTCGCTTAACATCTTTCATCATGGGTTCACCCTATCAAGCCCTTGCTTAATTGATAATGTATCGTATTTCGCTAGATTTTGACTTAAGTTATCAATTGCTTTTTGATGGTCAGCCATCGGTTGTACTAATTCTTCTTGAAACTTTGCCATAATGAGTAACACATCTTTCACCTTATTGGCGAACTGTCCTTCCCAATCACTACCTTCGATATACTCAGCGAGCTGTTGCGTTTGCTTTTGACATACTTCAATATCTTTAGCTGTTTTTGCCGCTAATTGTTTCGCTTGATCAACCTTGCCACCATCTGCTTTAATACCTTTATATCCACCCATATCTTCACCTCAATATTAATTCATTGCTTTATTAAAATATTCACTTGCCTTTTCGCCAGCAATTTCCTTAGCTTTTTGGAGGGATTCTTTATTTTTATCGATATCTTCACCCAACATTTCAAGCTTTTGTTTCATCAAATTTCTTTTTTCAATATATAACGTATTGGGCGCCTTTCCCTTAACAGTTACACTGTCCTTATTAGCACTAGATTTTGCAGTTTGTACGTCCTTTGCTGTGCTTTCAATATCATCTAGTGCAAAACTCAAATTAAATTCTAATCGCTTATATTGTTCAGCTTTTCTTAAATATCCAGAACGAACTTCAATTTCATGCGCAATCTCTTCAGCATGCTTTTTAATATCTTTAAATTTCGACTTAACCATTGTTTCAATATCATTAAAATTCATAACATACCTCCCTCCTATTTAATTCATTGCTATTTAAACCATCTAATCTTTTGATAAGCTTGGTTTGCGACCATATATGCTTCATTTTCTTTAATAACAGGTTCTCGTTGAATAAATCTAAATTTAAAGAATTGTTGGTCTGAAATACGAATACCTATACTAAATTGGTTAATCATTTTACGTGCAACATCAATCTGTTTATCATAAGCATCTATTAATTCTTTATGAATGCCGACAAATAAAATGTTCAAGCCAAGTTCTGGTCCTTTTGTAATAAGTTTTTTAACATCATCTTCCGGAATATACGTGCAATCAATAAATGTTTTAAAATCATTGATAATATAAAGTGAATCTTTTTCAAATGGGCCGTCCACTTCTCTTTGTTTTAAGTCTTCAATCATTAGTTGATGAATCGCTTTAATGTCTTCTCTTTCTTCGGCAAAGTTAGCCACTTGATGCCTATAAGCTTTAAACTCTCCACTTGAGTCTGCGATACAAATCGCATATTTTTCATTTAATATGTCAATTTCTTTCATCATAATTTCAGCAATATGCGCAATTTCTCTCGGATTTTCTGATGAAATCATTGCTGGTTCAGTTAATTTAATTTTTTGTAGTGTAACACCTTCATAATCTAATCCAATTGGTAAAGCACCATTTGCAACTATATCCGGTAAGCTTAATGATTCTCTGTAATCTTCATATTTAATTTCATCTGGCATCATAGGAATATCACTTGGTGTTTCACCTTTATAAAATTCTGTCATCGCCGATACTTCATCATTAATTTGATCATTATATGATTTGGTCTCATCATGTTTAAATGGTTGGCCAATATGGAATGATACGTTGTCATCGCTACTTAACAATGCTCGACCCACTACATCTTTAACCGCAAATTTTTGCTGTCCTACTACGTTCGACACCTCTGATTTATCATATAAAAACATGGCGATACGCGTTTTCATATTAATGTACATTGGTGTTTTCATAGCGTTAGCTCTTGAGGCAGTTAAGGTTACTTGCATGTCTAATGCTAGCCCTTCACGTGTCATTTTAATCATCATATTTTCAAAAACTTCTTGGAAAGGTGAATCTTTTACTGCGTCAAAGTTATCAATAAGAATAAAGACATGCGGAATTGTTTCACCAGTTAATTTTCGATATTCAGAAATACTAGTGACACGATACTGACTTAAAATCTTCTTACGACGATCAATTTCATCATTAAATATACGTATCGCCTTCGCAATCTTGTCTTCTTGATCTACTGTAAAGTAATCAGCGACATGTGGTATGTCTGTGACTGGCATCAAACCATTAGTTCCGAAATCGAACAAGTACATGTGTGCTTGATCAGGACGATGGTGTCTTGCAACATCGAAAATAATGTTGTGTAAGAACGTTGTTCTACCATATCCTGGACTTCCGATTAACGCGATGTGACCAGCTTTTTTCAATTGCAATACCATCGGCCCTTGATATTGTTCTTCTGGTACGTCTTTAAGTCCTAATGTTAATTCCACTTCTTTTGCATCATCTGACCATAATTTTCTAAAATCTGTTTCTACTAAATCTTCTTGATATACATTTTCTGGTAATGGTGGTAACCATGGACGCTTAACTTCTTCAATTTCTAATCGTGTTGTAATAGATTCGATATGATCGATAACCGCTTCTAACTCAGTTTGGTTTTCTTTCGTTTCTTCATCTTCAAGTCCACTCAAGTCTTTGTTGATCGCTTGCAGTTGACCATAGTCATTAATCATGTAAATCGTCTTATCTTCAACTTCTAATTTATCGCCTTCGATGTCATATGTTGCTCCACTCCATGCAGATTGGAACAATTCATAAATTTCATTATTACCAACTTGTAAATACGCACGACCTGGTAATGTAATGTCTGCTGCATCTGGTGTTTTTAAAATTTCATTACTGTCTTGTCTATCTTGTACTTTTAATGCCAACTTAAATTTAGAGTTAGACCAAATTTGGTCATCAACAACACCCGATGGTTTTTGTGTCGCAAGTATTAAATGAATACCTAACGAACGTCCAATACGTGCCGTTGATACAAGTTCTTTCATAAAATCAGGTTGTTCTGATTTTAATTCGGCAAACTCATCGGAAATAATGAATAAATGTGGCATTGGTTCTGTCGCAACACCTTCTTTAAATAACTTATGGTATTGATTAATATGGTTAACATCATGCTCTCCGAATAAACGTTGACGTTTTCTCAATTCGGCTTTGATTGATGTTAAGGCACGCATCGCTTCATCGCCATCTAAGTTTGTAATCGTACCAACTAGATGGACTAAATCTTTAAATAAGTTCGCCATACCCCCACCTTTATAGTCAATCAATAGGAATGCAACTTCATGAGGGTGAAAATTAATAGCTAAAGATAAAATGTATGATTGGATAATCTCAGATTTCCCTGAACCAGTGGTACCAGCAACTAAACCATGTGGCCCGTGTGCTTTTTCATGTAAGTTCAATGATAAAATATCATCTTTACCTCTTACGCCTAAAGGTACTGCCATCGTTTTGTATGTTTCGTTTTGTCTCCATCGATTAACTACATCAAGCTGATCTACTTCTTTCACGTTATACATCTCTAAAAATGTAATACTATCAGGAATTGCATTTTTCAAATGTTCGACGTGTATCAAATTCGCCAAACGTCGCGCGATATATTCTTTATCGACGTTATCAATATTTTCCGGTGTAAATTTCAATTGAACTAATTCTTTTTCTTTTGTAATCAGTTCGCCTTCAGTACGAGACTTGATATCAATAATGGTATCTACATGCTCTGGCAAACTTTCAATCACATCTTCAACAAAGATTAATGAAATACCATATTCTGATAAATCTTGGTTTACATATTCTAAAATGACGTGATCAATAATTAATGACATATCTGTAATGACAAACACTAATTGCGGTGTGAAAATAATTTGCTCATTACTTCTGCTGCGTTCACGCACAGCTTGGATACGTTCTTTGATCATGCTATAGATTGACGTTAAAATTTGGTCACGTGTTCGTTGATTGTAAACAAATCCTCTAATGTTTTGCCCTCTCAATGTCATATGTGGCAACCAACGTGCCCATTTCAATGTTTCAACTTCATCTTCACGTGTCACAAATAGAAACTCTAAATCATGATAACTATGGAATGTTGACAATTGGATTAGCATTTTCTCCAATTCTTCTAAAATGAGATGTCGTGCACCAATATATGCAATTGGTCCATGATTTAAATCATTGATTAATGGTGCTTGTTCTACATCTGTGTAAAATTCATACAATTCTTTAGCATCGTCGAATAGTTCATCACGACGTTGGTTAAATTCTTCTTCTTGGTAATCTAATTTGAATGACTTTTCTACATTCGCAATACCTAACTTATAATGTAAGAAATCGTGATGATGCGATGTTTTTTCATATATTCTTGGTGCTTTCGTTTCAACGATATCTTTAATTTCAGCAACCGTTGGATAATGGTAATTCAAACTAAAACGTTGTGCTTTAATCGCTTTATTAATTTCTTTAGATTTATTATCCAAATAAGCTTTGTAATCTTTCTCTCGTTTTTCAACATCTTTGTTATACTTTTTCTTTTCAGAGAAATACGTTGTAATACCAAATACTATCGTTACTGTACTCATACCAATCATCATTAAAATATAAATACCAATTGGTCTCACTAAAAAGATGACAACAGTTAAAGCAATCATTACTAATGGCGGTATAATGGAACGCCATATCACTGTATTGTTCTTCTGTATTGGCTGTGGTGGTCTTTCAATCTTAATATCATCGGTCGGTTCACGGTGAATAATCCTTGGCGAACGATGGTACGTATTGTAATCATCTGCCTGTGCATGTGGCATCTCTTGTGTTAAGCGAATTAATGACGATGCCACTGTATTCTGACTCAATACATTTAAACCATCAGCTTGTACTTCGAGCCATATCCCTTCAACATAAATATGATCACCAATGTAAGCTTTGTTCGTTAGTTGCTCTTGTAGTTCATAGTTAATATACACATCTGTATTTTTATCGTGCACAATGCGTACGTATTGTGATTCTTGTATTGATTGAAAATCTTTAATAATGATGGCATTCATCAAGCTTTGAATAACCATATCATCATACGCATTTGGCCCAATTGTCATCGTATCTTGAATTGAAGGATAAGCAAATGATGCATAATCAGCTTCTGTATAAAGCTGTAATGTAATGTCATCAAGGTCACCTTTTCTAACAAGCACCTTATTAATAGAAGTATGATTCGCTTGCCAAGTACCTTGATTATTTTGTTCTAAATGAATGACTTCGCCTAACGATTTCAACGTAATATCTGCACGCTCGTCTTCGCTAATAGTATATGTCTTACCATCTCGCAAATTGAGCATCTTCAATTGTTTGTTATATTTTATAATCAATTTATGCATTGTCTTTGCCTCAGTCCTATACTATTTTTTTCTTTCAGCCTCTTGACGTTTTTCTTTATCTTTTTGTGCTTGTTCTTTTTGTTTCTTTTCGTTCTCTTCTTGTTGCTTTAATTTCTCATCTTTTGCTTTTGCTTTCTCTTCTTCAGATTTCGCTTTTTCATCTTTAACTTGTTTTTCTTTGTCTAAAATATCTTGCAATTTATCGTTATACTTTTTCGTTTCTTCAGAACGTTTATCATTCGATAAATCTCCGTTATTTTTAATCTCATTTAATTTATTAATCAACGCTAACTTTGTAATATCGTTATCATCTAAATAAGTGGCAATATTAATCGCTTCATCAAGATGTCCTTGTCCTAATTCCATCCAATATAATAAGTAGTCTTTGTTTGAATTTGGTGTCACGTTATTAAGTAAATTTTCTTTCTTATCTTTTTCTAAACCTTGTTTATTTGTTTGGATATAACTTTTGGCATAAATGTAAAGTGCCTCTTTATCTAATTTTTTACCATCTAAATCATCATACGTATTTAGTACTTGCGTATAATCATCCTTTACAAATGCTTGGTATCCTTTTTCAATGCGCTCATTATGCTTCATTACTGAAAAATATAAAAAGGCTAAGAATGCAATTAATAAAACACTTAACGTTGTCATACCGATAGCAACCCATTTGAAAACGGTATGCCCTACTTTGCGTACATATGCATAATTTTGACTATAATCTTGTTCTTGTTTCTGATACTGTTCATCTAAAAATGCCGTTAGTAAATCTAACGTTGCCGCTTCAATAACTTTAGTTTCAAATGGCGTTCCTTTATGTAGTTCTAAGTTTCCTTCAACTAAAGCATCAAATGATTGTTTCTCATTGAATGCACAGATAACCAGTGCTTTATATCTTGTTAAAAATTCAGCTTCTGACACCGGTAATGGATCAACAACATTTTGTAAACCTCTTGTTTTAGCAATTGGTAATCCATCTCTTGTGAAAAATAACTCATCTGGTGCCAAAACAAATGTGTAACGTGTACGATTTACTTCTTCTAAATTTTTGATATTGAGTAAGTATCGTAATTTTTCATTTTTAGTAAATGATTTAATATTATCAAAAGGTGTATGATTGTCATTAATGTCATAATGTATTTGGAAACTGTCACGTAGTTCAGTTAATTCAGCATCTATAAAATATGGAGAATGTTGTTCTAATAAGTACATTAAATGAAAATGTTCTGGTTTAATTGAAGACTTAGGAATCTCTCTCATATCTAAGCGTAATTTTGTTTTAGCTGCTTCTTCAGCATCTAAAGGCGTTAACATATCTTGCATTTCATTTTTAGGGTTATGATTTTTAACCATCTATTTTTCCTCCTATAGTAACTTCAAAATATCTCCATCAGCGATTTGATAATCAATGAGTCGATCATTTTCAACAAGTAATTGACCTTTCGTCATCACTTTAATTTGTGTATTGACATCAAATATTGAAATGTCCAAACTATCCAATACTAAAGCTATTAAATTTTTTATCGGTAAATATGCTGGTACTGCTAAGTCATATGTGCCGTAATTATAATTAGTAAAATCAAATGTTACTTTTACGTGCTGATTCATTTTTCGTTCGTCTCCCTTTATGAATTGAAAAAATGACAAATCCTAAAGTCAAAAAAGCCCCTACAGACATCAAAATGTACGGGAATATTTTTTTCTCCTGCTTGTTTTGAATATAGGGGCTTTTATCACTCTCCGAAGTCTTTTCTAAGTTAGATTTGGAAAATAACACTTTTTTAGTTTCATTCAAGCGAGTCGAGTGACTCGCTTGATTTTGAAACATATCATTTTTTATTTGTTGTTGTCGTTCTTTTTTCTGCTTAGCAATCGCGTCGTTGACTTCTTTACTATCTTTATTAAATAGCGTTGTATCATATTGATTTAAATCATTATTGATTCGCTTTTCCTCTTCTTGTTGCACATCAATATTAAGTCCGCCATTATTGCTAGATGCTGTTAAAAAAGTTAAAGCAATCACGCTATTCATCAACATTAGATTAATCTCTCTTTCTTAAAGTGTTTTATAAACATGTTCAGTACAAAACCAATAATCACAAGTACTGTTAATATTACTAGTGCCAAGCCTATAGGATGCTCTGCATTTAAATAATTGAAGAACATGTTATCGATATAAGACAATGGTGAAATTTTATTAGTCACACCTTGTCCAGCCGCTTTCAAATTATTCATAGCTACAAAGTATAGACCCAATGCAGCAATCATTAAGAACATACCGATAGATTTTACCTGTCTTAGTAAATACGTATTAATAAGTACAAAGACCATCATAGTTAAAATCACCATTAAGATGAATTTCGCTCTATAGCCAGCTAATACATGGAACTTATTCATTGCAATTAAACCGACAATTAATCCCTCTACCAAACCAGTTGTACCAATAACACCTGACGTAATGACATTATTCCAAAGATGGTTTTTACTACTATAATCATCTTTAATGAAATTCATTTGACCTTTGGCACGTTCATAACTATAGAAAATATATGCTGTAATCATTGATAGTAAATACATCAATAATACGAATAATGTCGGTGAAATCACCTCTGTATTACCATTATTAGCTAAAACATTTTCTAAGTTTTTCTTTTGAACCGGATTACTCATAAATGCTTTTAATGCTTGGTTTTGTCTGTCGCCATCTTTAGAATTTTGTAATACTTTTTTAAACTCTTTAGCGAATAACTCATTATCTTTATCGTTTTTAGCCATTTGACGGTTCAAATCATTCGCTCTTACGCCTAATGCTCGACCTGTCGCATGTAGTTTATTCACATTATTATCTAATTGATTTAATTGTCCACTAACTGAATCTGCAATTGTTTTTGATTCTTGTGTATCAGATAGCAATTGCGTGCTCTTTTCAGAAATTCTGCTAATTTCTTTATCTAAGTTAGAAGACATTGTGTTGAATTCATCATTTTTGCCTTTGTCAATTTTTGGTTCTTGTGGTTCTTCAGCAAAAGTCTTTTTAACGTTTTCTAACTGATCAATCAGCTTAGAAATATCTTCTTTATTTTTTGTTGTATTCTTTTTGTTATTTAAAATGTCATCAATCAGTTTGTCTGAGTTTTCTTCCATTGAATCAATTTGATGTAACACAGCTACTTTATCGTCTTTGAAACTTTCCATGTCATTGATAACTTGGTCAACCATCATATCAATTAAACGTTTGTTATCGAATGGTTTATCTTCTCTGCCTTTTGTATCTGTGTACATTTTATAATGTGCATCAAACCTAGATAATGCACTCAATTGCTGGCTTAATGCATCTTTCGATAAGCGACCATCAAGGTTATGATTCAATGTTACATCCACAACACTCGTTGCTTTCTTATCATTTGGTTCATCTTGACGATTTGCTTGTCCAAATAACAATTGTAAATGCATTGTTTTATCTTTTAAGAAATCTTTCTCAGCATCCTTTTTCAATTTAGCAACGCCATTGACTTCAACTTTATATTCCTTGTTAGATGTATCGAGTTGAACACTTTGATCCTTAATGTCATATTTTTTACCATTAATTTTAATGTCGCCTTCAAAGTTAAAATGAGGATCTGTTGCAACAGTTAATTGATTAATATCATTACTTTTAATCGTTTCAGTACGTTGCACTTTGACACCATCATTAATCAAACTACTTGTGTCTTGCGCAACTTGGTTATCGTAATCTGTTAAATTAATGTGTTCTGCTAACGGTTTTTTCAAATTATATTCGTTTTTATAACGTTTTGCTTCTTTGACAATTGCTTCGTATTTATTAGCTTCATCCTCATTTAAACCTGCAGCTATAAAGTCTTGTTTAGACATGTTATAGATAAATGTTGTATCTGTATCAGGTTCTTTGACAATATCATCATGAAGTTGTTTTTCTAAGTTTTCAGCGAATTGAGCATTGTTCATTTTAATGCTATTTAGCGCATCTTGTAAGTCTTTGTTATTTGCAAGCTCATCTTGCAGTGATTCTGTTAATTGCTTACGGTAGTCTTCAATCATACCTTTTGAAAATGGTGACTCTTGTGATTGAATGATTTCTCTTAATTTATCTAAGTTTTCTTTAACAGTTTGTTTATATTCTTCTTTACCTGTATCTTGCATACTTGATTGTTGATCAATTTGGCTGTCCATCTGTTTTAATGCATTGATATAGTTATCAAGTTCCACACTATCTTTTTGCGATTTATAATCTTGTAACATTTTATCCATCGCTGTATTGTGCTCGTCAAATAATGAATTTTGTTTTTCAATTAAAGTCGAAACATTATAATCTGTGTTCACCCTGAACGTATCTGAATTCGCACTCAATAATGATTTATTGTATGTTTGGAACCATTTTGTAATGTCTTTGTTTGCAGAAATTGAATTTACAAGCGTATCTGTAAATAATTCCGGGAAGTCGTTAATTGGATTTAATAAGTAATTCGAGAATTTACTATTCACACCATGTTCACGCGTCATAATAGCGCCAACATTTTTTTGTGCATTATGTAAATTATCAATGATGCTTGTTAAATAAATTTCGACTAAGTTTTTGTTAAAGTCGTTAAGTACATTACTTACAACTTTTTCTGTGTTTTTAGCTACTTCTTCTTTTTGTCCTACAGCTGTTTTATACTGTAGCGATATTTTCGATGGTGTTTTAGCGTCTAATTGCATTGCCAATTTTGAAAAGTTTTCTGGGATAACAATCATGACTTGGTATCCACCATTTTTCAAACCAGACTCAGCAACGTTTCTTGTTACTGTTTCAAATTTATAGTTTTTCTCATTTGCTAACCTTTTAATAAATGCTTGACCCAGCTCAACTTTTTTACCATTATATGTCGTTGGTTGATCCTCGTTAACAATTGCGATATGTATTTTATTATTTTTATTACTTACACTTTGGGATCCTTTTTCTGATTGATCTCCATATTTTGTTTGAACAAAAAATATCATACTAACTATGGCAATTATAATAATTAAAGTGACAATTAATGCATAAATCCAATTTTTCTTTTTCATGCTTATTTCCTTTCAGTTGTTTTCTTAAAAAATGATAAGCAAAGCCACATTAGAAAATGTGACTTTGCCAATTTCAGAATGCTTATTGCAAACCGAAATTATTAGAAAGTTGTTGGTCTTGTTCTTGAACGGCATCAGCAGTGCTATTCAATTGTTGTTTAATTTCTTCTAATAATTGTGCAAATTTTTCTACTTTAGGACTAAGTTGTTGGAATTGCTCTTCGAAACGGCTGAAAGCTTGACCTTCCCAGTTCGCTGCAATTTCACCTTGTGCACGTGTTAAATCAGATAAAATTTGACGGATTTGGTCTGAACCTTGCCCGTAAGATTGCGATTTTGCTCTGATTTCCTCTGGACTCATCTTAATCATTGCCATAACTAGAAACCTCCTGAATATTTTAAGTTTATCAAAACTTTTTAGGGACACTATTTTTTTGAAAAAGTGTTCCTTACTCAAATAATATATAAATTATTAGTATATGTATATAGTTTTTTAAGTATTTTTAGCTTTTTTTAAATAAATATATTGAATATACCCATATATTTTTAATTAACCATTCATTTTTGTAATATAAATGTGTATACTAAAATTAAATTAAATACATAAAGGATTAAATGGTTATTATGAAGAAAACAATTTTACTGACGATGACAACTCTTACTTTATTTAGTATGTCGCCTAACTCGGCTCAAGCATATACGAATGATAGCAAAACATTAGAAGAAGCAAAGAGAGCACACCCAAACGCACAGTTCAAAGTGAATAAAGACACCGGCGCGTATACTTATACATATGACAAAAACAACACGCCAAACAACAATCATCAAAACCAGTCACGTACAAACGACAATCATCAACACGCAAATCAACGTGATTTTAACAACAATCAGTACCATTCTTCATTAAGTGGTCAGTATACGCACATTAATGACGCAATTGATTCACACACACCGCCTCAAACGTCACCAAGCAATCCTTTGACACCAGCAATACCGAATGTCGAAGACAATGACGATGAATTAAATAACGCTTTTTCAAAAGATAACAAAGGGCTTATTACAGGCATCGATTTAGACGAATTGTATGACGAATTACAAATCGCCGAATTTAATGACAAAGCAAAGACTGCTGACGGTAAACCTTTAGCATTAGGTAACGGTAAAATCATTGATCAGCCTCTTATCACAAGTAAGAACAACTTATATACTGCTGGACAATGTACATGGTATGTCTTTGATAAACGTGCCAAAGATGGACACACGATTAGTACATTTTGGGGAGATGCTAAAAACTGGGCAGGCCAAGCTTCAAGCAATGGCTTCAAAGTAGATAGACACCCAACACGAGGATCAATTTTACAAACAGTAAATGGTCCATTTGGTCATGTAGCCTACGTTGAAAAAGTTAATATTGATGGAAGTATTCTAATTTCAGAAATGAACTGGATTGGTGAATATATCGTTTCATCAAGAACCATCTCTGCTTCAGAAGTTTCATCATATAATTACATCCATTAAATTAATCATGACATCAATAAAAAGCGACCAGTTCGCAGTTTACAATTCGTAACACTGCAAAATTGGTCGCTTTATTTTGTATGTTATTCGATTATTAAATATGATGTTTACCTTCAAAATTGCAATAACTTGTCACCTTTAAGTTAACCGACATTTTCAAGAATCATTA
The DNA here is from genome assembly GCF_017151895.1 of Staphylococcus sp. EG-SA-15. Lineage (NCBI taxonomy): Bacteria > Bacillati > Bacillota > Bacilli > Caryophanales > Staphylococcaceae > Staphylococcus > Staphylococcus sp. EG-SA-15. The sequence continues at coordinate 135,271 of NZ_JACVZN010000002.1, forward strand.
TGTAATCAAACTATTTTTTGTAGTTTATTAGATTTTCAATAACTTATTAAACATTATTATAACTAAAATTCTATTAATTTAAACAAAATTTAAAATAAACCATTTAATAAAATGTATTGTTCTGATATGATTAACTCATAAATAATTGGGAGGAAGCAAAATGTCTAAAAAGTTAAAAATTATAATTCCTATTATTATTGTCTTATTATTAATAGGTGGAATCGCATGGGGAGTTTATGCATTTTTTGCAAACACACCGAAAAATACATACTTAAAAAGCGAACAACAAACTGCAAAAATGTATAAAGATTATTTTAATGACCGTTTTGAAAACGAAGTGAAGTTCCAAGAAAAGATGAAAGATAATTCATTTTTATCTTCATTAGAATTAAGCGCAGATGCATCAGATGAAATTGTTAAGGGGCTTGGTATTCCTAAATCTGTTGTTAATGCTTCGAAAATTAAAATGTCATATGGACATGATCCTAAAAAAGAGAAATCAATGATTAATCTTGAACCAACAATAGCAGACTCTGAATTAGGGAAATTCCAGTTAGCTGCAGATAAAGATAAGCATTATTTCGAATCACCATTATTTAAAGGGAAATATAGTGTTAATAATTCTGATTTATTATCAACTTATTCAAAACTTACAGGTGAAGATGAAGAAACAGCAAAAGAAAATGGTATTACAAACCAACAACTAAATTTAAATACTCTTTTTAGTAATGCTCAAGCACAACAAAGTGACTACAGCAAAATTGCCGAAAAATATTCCGAACTTATTGTCGACAAATTAGATGACGATAATTTTGATAAAGGTAAAAAAGAAGAAATTAAGGTTAATGGTGAAAAGTACAAAGTTAGACCTGTCACGTTAACACTTAGCAGAGCTGACACTAAAAAAATTACATTAGCTGTATTAGAAGAAGCTAAAAAGGATAAAGACCTTAAAAAATTAATGGAAGAACAAGGTGCTACAAAAGACTTTGAAAAAGACATCAAAAAAGCAATTGACGATGTCAAAGAAACTAAAAAGGATGAATTTGCTAAAATTCAATCTAAAATTTATACCGAAAAACATACGATTGTAAAACGAGAAATTACTATTACAGACAAAGAAAATAATAAAACTAAAATCAAAGGTACTAATACTTTAGAAGACGATAAGTTAAAACTAGATTACGCACTTGATTTCGATCAAGATAAATACACGTATGCTGAAGCGAAATATACAATTAAAGGCGTATCTTCTAAGGAAAAAGACAATAAATACAGTGATAAATACGAATTTGGTAAAAAGACAGAATATGATGAATCAAAAATCAAATTAGATAACCAAGAAAAAGTAGATGGCACAAAACGTCAAGATAAAGGTAAAATTACTGTCGCATTAGATAAATATAGCGACGAAAATGAATTCACTTTTGAAAATAATATAGATTCTGACGTAAAAAATAACACTCAGAAATCTACGTTAAATATCGGCATCAAATATGCTGAAGAACCAATTAATTTCATTTTAAAATCTAGCACAAAATTGAAAGCAGATATTGATTTTGATGATAGTGGTGCGAAAGATTTCAATAGTCTATCTTCAAAAGACCGTGAAAAACTTGAAAAAGAAATCGAAAAAAATGGCGGCAAAATGTTTGAATCAATTTTAAAAAAGGCATCTAAATAACTAAAATATAAAAATAAGATTGGAAGGTCATCTTGCCTTTCAATCTTATCATTGGAGGAGTGGTTAAATGAAAACAATACATTTGTTTCGCATCTACCACTCTTTTTTATTGAAAAAGTGGTATTTGATTATCTATTTACTATTTATATTAGCGGCACTCGTTATTACATTAACGACGATCCAACATGTAACAGAAGATGACAATCATTTTAATATAGGTGTCGTAGATAAAGATCAATCAAGTGAAACGAAATTAATCTTAAACTCTATTGGTAAAGGGAGTAACCTAGGAAAAAACGTGAGCATTAAGGCATATGATGATAAGCAAGCACATACTTTGTTAAAAAAACATAAACTTCAAGGCTATTTTGTTTTTGATAAAGGTATGACCAAGGCATTTTATAAACAAGGCGAACTACCAATTTCAGTATATACATATGATCAACAATCCATGAAAAGTGTCGTGCTATCTCAGCTAACAGATTCTGTTTACCAACGTCTTATGCGATCAATGGGTGGCATCTTAGCTTTTCAAGACTTAGCACCGAAAGCATCACATTCTGACAGTATCAATGTTATGACTGATTTGCTGATTACAGGATTAAACCGTTCAGGTGCATTTAACTTAGAACCGATTCATTTATACGATACGGGCAGTTATTATGCAATTACAGGATTTTTAGCAACGGTTTTCATCTTTGCACTATCTTTATTTACAGTTTTGAAAATGAATCAAGATACTGTATTGAAAGCGCGATTGAAAATGTTTCATTTTTCTAAAGAGCGTTTATTAATCATTCGTGCGTTGATTACATGGTTTTATACTATGTTATGGAGTATCGTTGGTGTAGTTTGGATTGTGTTCAGTATTCCGAATACCTTTGAATTATATAATTGGCCAACGTTAGCCATTCATTTAAGCTATTATGTTACCTTTTTAATACTGTGGTTATTACTCATCGAACTTTTAACAACAGGCTTGTTGAATAGTATTAGTAAAGTCATATTAGCTATTGTCATCCTGGTGTTATCTGGTTTAACAATACCTACGATTTTTTTACAACATATAGCAAATGGCGTTTTCAATATTCAACCGTTCGCAGTTGTAACAAATCAATTGTTAGAAATTATTTTAAACAACTACATTTTAGAACTACACCCTAGTTTCTATCTTAGCTTCATCGCACTTTTGATAATTAATTTAGCTGTATTGGTTTGGAGGTATCGTCAATGAAGCCTTATATACAACTTGTTGTGTTCAAGCAATGGTTACAATACATCTTGCTCGTAACAACCATTGTCATCGCACTCGTACTTATTGGTATCGGTTACCGTGTAGCACATGACAACTTCAAAATACCGATTACCATTCAAGATTTAGACCAAACCACTGCATCAAAATCATTCGTCAATAAAATTAAACAATCTGACTATGTAACTATTAAAAAAGTCGATGAAGATGAAAGCTATATTGAAGATGATGTTACTAAAAAGGAAGCTATTTTAAGTATGCAAATTCCTAAAGGTTTCTCTCAAAAATTAAAAGAGAACCGTTTAAAAGAAACGATACAGTTATATGGTAGAGATGACTTTATAGGTGGTATTGCTGTAGAAATTGTTAGTAGTTCATTATATGAACAGCAAATTCCTAACATTATTTATGAACACTTTGAGGATATGAAACAGCATCAATCCATCGATGCTATCAACAAGTCCTATCATAAACATACACCTGAATCTAAAATCAAATTTGTGTCGCTTACTAAACAAGCACAACACTCTATTTCAATTAGCTTAATCTTTGCGGTGATTTTATTTGTTAGCGCTGTTCAAGTAGTACTTCATTATCGTTTAAACCAACAAGCAGCATTGCAACGATTATCACAATATCATTTAAGCCGTTTCAAACTATATAGTACTTATGTAATGACACATACGATCTTGTTATTGTTGGTACTATTGGCAGTTAGTCTATATTTGTCTCAACCACTCAGCTTAATATTTTACTTAAAATCACTGTTACTTATATTGATTTATGAGATAGGTATCGTCTTTATCTTATTCCATATTCAAACAATAAGTCATCGATTATTCATGACATTTATATATGCACTTGCTATGGGTATCGTATACTTGATTATTTTCATGTAAAGGAGCGTAACTGATGATAGAAATTAATAACCTTTCAAAGCGTTACCGTAACAAACAGATTTTCAATCATTTAACCATGTCCTTTGATAGTAATCGTTTAACCGTATTACTTGGCGATAATGGCGCTGGAAAATCAACATTACTTCGTATGATTGCTGGTATTGAAAAAGCTAATGATGGAACTATCAACTATTTCGACGAAAAATGGAATCAAAGACAAATACAAAATCACATCGGTTATGTGCCACAAGACATTGCGTTATTTGAACACATGACAGTGGCTGAAAACATTAAATTTTTTAAATCACTTTGTAAAAATCCAATTAACGATACAACTATCAACGAATATTTACAGCAATTAAATTTTGATGATACGTCTGCCAAAGTATCTACATTGTCCGGTGGGAATAAACGTAAAATTAATATATTAGTAGGTTTACTAGGTCAACCTCGAATTCTCATTTTAGATGAACCGACAGTTGGTATTGATTTAAAATCTAGACATGACATCCACCAACTACTTAACATCATGAAATCTAAATGTTTAATTATATTAACTACCCATCATTTAGATGAAGTTGAAGCACTTGCAGATGATATCAAGTTAATTGGCCAAGATCCTTTTTATCAACATGTCTTAGAGGACAAGCAATGGGCTTATACCTATTATTAAAACGAAAAAATCCCAAGTTGCGTATGATATCGTAACTTGGGATTTACTGTATTATCTACTTTGCAAGTATGACGTTGGGTCTACTGCATATTGATTACCGATGCCACCAGACATACGTTGGAAGTGTACGTGAGGTGCTGTTGAATTACCCGTACTACCTGAATATGCAATTTGGTCACCAGCTTTGACTTTATCACCAGCTGAAACAGTTAAACGATTATTATGCATATACCATTGGTAGTTATTACTGTTCGCTTCTTTAATCGTTACTTGATTACCACCACCATAGTTACTCCAACCTGCTTGTACTACTGTACCATCAGTTAATGAGTAAACTGGTGAATTTTCAGGCATTGCATAGTCGACACCGTAATGCGCACCACCACCGTGATATTGTCCATATGGTTGTAGTTGTTTACGACTTGTTAACCAGCTTGCGTCTTTCGCATGACCACTAGCTGTCGCTTTACTTGCTGATCCGCCATTTTGATTAGACGTGCCATTAGGGGAATTGACCTTTCCATTACCATCATGGCTGTTATACGCTTGGTTGTTGTTACTATGTGAATAATAGCTCGCGTCTGGACCTACATTTGATTGATAGCCATATTGATTAATATGCTGTTGGCTTTGACTCGCTGTGTAGTCATTGTTATCTCCTGCTGTTGCTGGATTCACATATGTTTGGCCGCTTCCATTGGCATTTGCATTTTTTGGATAACAGTTATAAAAATAATGCGTATGTCCTTGAGCATCTACGAATGTATAGCTATATTCTTTATTATCAAACATTGCTTGATTCCAGTTACCATCAGGTGTGTGATGATAATCCCCATTAGAATCAATTGTATAATAAGTACCATAAGATACGTCTTGTGATTGTGTTGACATTTGTGTATGTGCTTGTTGGGTGTTTGTCGTTTCTGCTGCATCTGCTTGATGCGCCATTGTAAATGTAGCGAAGCCCATCGTTGCAATCGCTGCTGCTGTTAATTTTTTCATGTATAAAACATCCTCCATTAAAGTTAAAGTTAGTTTTCAATTAAACTGTACTGCACATACTAAAAGAATTAGACAACTGAGTAAAGGATTTAATTCTCATTTTCCAACTATTTAATATTCCCGAAATGTTTTACTAAACTCATTACATTGTCATTACAAAATAGCCATACATTGATATTAAAATGACATCTCTCACTGCATTCGTTTAACCTTTTATAAATTTTCAAAACTAACAACTAATCATTCGTCCATGTTCGCGCTTCAACGCTAATGTATGATAGTAATCATCCATCAAATCATATCAACCAAATTCCATTATCAATCGCTATTGATTGTCATTCAACTTTCTAATAATGATATGCTTCTCAGGCTTAAAAATCGTCATATCTTTTCTATTAATTAAATCATCTGTGAGCTTTAATGCTACTAATTCATTGCTGCCATAATACTTAATATATAACGTTCTTGTAGTTAAATTTATTACGGTCTGATACATCGTATAGTGATTGTCAGCATCATGCGGACGTACAATTCCAATCGGTATATTTACCGCATCTAATAAATAAAATGCATTCATTAAATCCATTTCTTTATCATTGTTTTGAGCAATGTTTGCTTTCATAAATGCCATTCTCACAAAGCGCTCAGTTGAAGTAAATCCACCTGGCAATCCAAATGTACCTGCTTCATTGCCTAAAGGTTCAATCGTTACACCTTCCAATAAATTTGCTGTTGCTGGATAAGGAGAAATATTGATATATTGTCTTAAATTACTATAATGCCAATTTAAGTCTGGATGATTTGTTAAGACACCAATAGGATTATCTTTTATAACCACTTCACCCTCTTTAAATGAAACTTCGACTGTATGTCCAGTTGCATCGGAAACATGATAATGCAATGGCGGAACTTCACCGATGTCATTTAAATATACAGCTACAACATGTATTTGGGATGCTTGTTGTTTCATATCTTCAATGCTTGTTGTATATCCCAAAATCCATGTCACAATTTCATTTTGCGTAATATTCATCGCGTCCGCTTTGTGTGTTGATCCATATGAACTATAACCTCGGAAATATTGTGTTGAAATGGCAACGCCATGTTCATTAACACCATCACCATAAATAAAACCTTCCATATCTGTTCCTGTGCCAATAAAGCCATATTGCGTTTGGCCTGTCGTGCCAGTGCGAGATTTCCAACGATAATTTCTAGGCGTCACTGCTGGCGAACCATCTAATGGATAATCATAATCCATCGTGCGTCCAAGAAGTACTTGATTATTTAAAGTTTGTATTGTGAATCCTGTGCACATTGTTCTCACTCCTCTGTACCTTCATTTACTTTAATCACTTTCAAATAAAGCTGTTTCACTTAAACATACTATAAAAAATCAATTATACAAGCAATTAATTGATATTCATTCTCAATAACTGTGGTATGATATGTAAGGAAATCATGACTTATGTGTGAGTGAACGATCATCTATACATCCGTTCACTTCATCTCATGACTTTCTATATTTAATTTTTACAAGGAGTGACATCTGTGAATAACACACAATCTTCACCACGCAGTAATATTATTATTGCGATTATGTTGTCTGCATTAACATATTGGTTGTTTGCACAATCATTTATTAATATAGGACCTCTCGTTGGTCAAACGTATCAAACCTCTCCTGCCGTGTTAAATTTATCTATTAGTTTAACTTCCTTCGCCACAGGTATCTTCATGGTGGCTGCAGGTGATATTGCTGATAAAATAGGACAACTGAGAATGACATACATGGGTCTCATAATCAGTATGTTTGCATCTCTTCTATTAATTATATCGGACATCACTGCACTGCTCATCATCGGTAGAATTTTACAAGGTCTATCAGCAGCTATCTTGTTACCTTCAACAGTTGGCGTGTTAAATAATCAATTTAAAGGAGAACATTTAAGACGAGCGATTAGTTATCTAATGATTAGTACTGTTGGTGGCATCGGCCTAGCTGGTGTTATCGGCGGTTTAATTGCCTCAAATTTCGGATGGCAAACGAATTTCATCATTAGTATAGTCATTGCTTTCATTGCCATATTGCTTCTAAAAGGCACACCTGAAAAAGTAAGTCAACATAGCCACCGTCATCCATTCGATTACAAAGGTATGTCGATTTTCGCTGTTATGATTGGTAGCTTTACATTATTGTTAACACAAGGATTCGAACAAGGTTGGTTTAGTACATTTTCAATCATTTGTCTGAGCATTTTTATCATCACTACGTTGATATTCATCATCATCGAACGTCGACATGAAGTACCTTTTATTGATTTCTCAGTATTACGCAACCGTCCGTTCATTGGTGCATTTTTAAATAACTTTGTTTTAAATAGCGGTCTAGGCGTAACAGTGGTCTTTTTCATATATGCTCAAACACACCTTGGTTTATCAGCTGCGCAATCTGGACTTGTTACATTGCCATATGCCATTGTGGCAGTTGCGATGATTCGTTTAGGTGAAAAAGCAACATTACGTTTCGGTGGCAAATTGATGCTCATCATTGGTCCGTTGTTCCCTGTCATCGGCATCACTATTATTAGCATGACATCACTTCAACCATCACAATATATCATTGCTGTTGTTATTGGGTTTGTCATTTGCGCAATTGGAAATGGTTTAGTCGCAACACCCGGCCTTACAATTGCAATTTTCAGTATGCCAAATGAAAAAGTTGGTTTAGCTACAGGATTATATAAAATGAGTGGTACATTAGGTGGCGCCTTTGGTATAGCACTAAGTACTACAGTTTTCAGTATATTACAACTAAACTATGCACCAAGTGTAGCGGCAACTGTAACATTTATCGTCAGCATTGTATTAATGATACTCGGCTCATTGTCTGCATACATGATCATTCCAAAAACGGTTAAATCTTAAATATAATAGAAGAATTATGTTTCGAAATATCTATATCACTTTAAAATGATATACAAGAAATTCAAGAAAAATAAGCGAACTGAATAAATAAAGATTCAATTAACGCATCAGTATTAGGATTCACTCTAAAACGATTAATAGTTTTATAAGAAGGTGTTTGATCTTGAGCTAACCACATCATTCGAATACTGTCATGAAGTAATTTCTCTATTCTACGACCAGAAAATACAGATTGAGTATATGCATATAAGATGATTTTTAACATCATCTTTGGATGATAGGATGTTGCGCCACGATGATGTCTGAATTCATCGAATTTGCTATCAGGTATCGTTTCAACAATTTCATTAACATGTCGCGAAATATCATTTTGAGGAATTCTAACAGAAGTTTCTATTGGTAGTGTAAGTTGGGCAAAGTGTCTTATTTTTTAAAAGTATTTCAAAGTAAAATTACATGTTAATACGTAGTATTAATGGCGAGACTCCTGAGGGAGCAGTGCCAGTCGAAGACCGAGGCTGAGACGGCACCCTAGGAAAGCGAAGCCATTCAATACGAAGTATTGTATAAATAGAGAACAGCAGTAAGATATTTTCTAATTGAAAATTATCTTACTGCTGTTTTTTAGGGATTTATGTCCCAGCCTCTTACTCTAATTATATTCACTATCAATTAGACAAAATGGCCATTTTCAAATATCACGCGTTGTTTCTGACCTTGAATATATTTATTATAATTGTCCTTTTGAAAATCAGTTAACATTAATTTAGAAGTACCGTATTTTAACACTTTTTGCATTGTTTCTATTCTCATTTTTCTAAATAACCATCCATCTTTTAACACAATACGATTAACAGCATCATATGATAATTCTACTGTTTCTTTAATTTCAAATGTTTTGAATGAAATAATCGTGCACATTAAAAACGTATCACCAAAGTAATAAACATCTAAATCATCACGTTTATGTTGTCCAACTAACAAACGACCATATTCGAACTCTTTTTCTGGATATTTCAATTCTAAAAAACTAATAATCTCTTCTTCTTTTAATTTGAATTGCATTTAAAAACATCCTCTCTTAATTTTTAACAAGCCTTAATTAAAAATTTTTTCAATCACATAGTTCAATATACATCATTTCGTTATGTTTTTTAATACTTTTTTCAAAAACAAATATTTTATTCTTTAAAATAATGACTTTTGTATTTTTCATCACAATAAACATTTTAAAATTCTTGTTATCATAATCATTAAAAGTTATTTAACCTTAATAATATATTCTCTCGCCTCAACCTTAATCGCATACTATAGGCGTCTGTTTGTAGACAATAAAAGTCATGCACGTCTTCATATGTCATCCAATGTTTATCATGATATGATGAATATAATAATCGGGTATATAACTGTATGATTAATTACACAATAAAGAGAAGGAATATAATATGAAAAAAGTGTCAATTAAAGATGTTGCTAGAGAAGCTGGTGTATCAGTTACAACTGTGTCACATATTTTAAATCATAATGATAGTCGTTTTTCCGCAACAACGATAAAAAACGTACATGCTGTTTCAGAACGTTTAGGCTATGCCCCTAATAAACATGCAAAACAATTGCGCGGCAGTAAAATTCAAACTATTGGCGTCATTTTACCTAGCTTAACAAATCCGTTTTTCTCAGCACTGATGCAAAGTATTCATGACCATAAACCATCTGATGTTGATTTATGCTTTTTAACATCTACAGCAACTGATTTGTATGACAATATTAAACATTTAATTGATCGAGGTATTGACGGATTAATTATCGCACAATACATATCATCCCCGGACGCCCTAAATAACTATCTAAAGAAACATCATGTACCTTATGTCGTACTGGATCAAAATGACCATCAAGGCTATACAGATTTTGTTCGGACAAATGAATATCAAGGTGGACAACTTGCAGCACAACATTTAATAGAACTCGGTCACAACAATATGATAATTGTTGCACCATATGACATGATGGCGAATATGTCGACTCGTGTCGCTGGATTTGTCGATACTTTGCGCGCGAATCAATTGCCAGAACCACAAATCGTCCATACTGAATTATCTAAGCGCGGTGGGCTAACCATTGTTGATGACATCATGGTTCAATCTGCCACTGCAATCTTCGCTATTAACGATGAACTCGCTATTGGCATTTTACGAGGACTAATTGAACATGGCATCAGTATTCCGAAAGATATCTCATTAATAGGTTATGACGACATTGATTATGCAGCGTACGTCTCGCCACCTTTAACTACTGTGGCACAACCTATAACTGATATTGGCAAAACATCTTTAACCTTATTACTTCAACGATTACAGCACTTAGATAAATCCATTGATATGATTGAATTACCAACGACTTTAAAAATTCGTGCAACAACTGGCTATCATCTTTCAAACTAACTACGTATCTTCCGAAATATACTCATCATTGTTAGGCCCTTAGCGTTGCTTTAATGCTGAGGGTTTTTAATCATAATTATTTCACTAAGAAATTAAAATAATAATGTATGAATTTTTAAATATGATTTAAACGTTTTCAGTTTTTATGAAAACGCATGCATTTTGCAAATAAAAATGGTACGATGGCATTGGTAAAACGTTTTACTAAAAACAAATCGTGAGGTGTATAACATGAGCATTGTTGCATTACTTATCGGGTTAGGCCCCTTAATTGGCTGGGGCTTCTTCCCAACAGTCGCTTCAAAGTTTGGTGGTAAACCTGTACATCAAATTATCGGTGCTACTGTAGGTACGTTAATCTTCGCTATTATATTAGCCGTAGTCACATCAAGTGGCTTCCCTACTGGAACCAATTTGCTATTCGCCTTATTATCAGGTGCAGGATGGGGATTCGGACAAATCATTACATTTAAAGCGTTCGAATTAGTCGGCTCATCTCGTGCCATGCCAGTCACAACAGCATTCCAATTATTAGGCGCATCTTTATGGGGTGTCTTTGCATTAGGAAATTGGCCAGGCATTGGTCATAAAATCATTGGATTTACAGCTTTAGTCGTTATTCTAATTGGAGCGCGTATGACAGTTTGGAGTGAACGCAAAGAAGCAAGTAACGCCAAAAATTTACGTCGTGCAGTGGTACTTCTGTTAATTGGTGAATTTGGATACTGGTTATATTCAGCTGCACCGCAAGCAACTTCTATTGATGGCCTAACTGCCTTTTTACCTCAAGCAATGGGTATGGTAATTGTTGCAGTCATTTATGGCTTTATGAATATGAAAGCAGAGAATCCATTCCGTAATAAAATTACGTGGTTACAAATTATTTCAGGTTTCTTCTTTGCATTTGGTGCTTTAACATATCTTATTTCAGCACAACCTAATATGAATGGTTTAGCAACTGGATTTATTCTTTCTCAAACATCCGTTGTGCTTGCTACATTAACTGGTATTTATTTCTTAAAACAACATAAAACGTCAAAAGAAATGGTTATTACAATCATCGGCTTAGTACTCATTTTAGTAGCCGCTTCTGTTACAGTATTTATAAAATAAGGAGTGTAGATGTCATGAAAAAATCAGCTGTTTTAAATGAACATATTTCAAAAGCAATCGCGACAATTGGTCATTTTGATTTATTAACGATTAATGACGCTGGCATGCCAATTCCAAATGATCATCGTCGTATCGACCTAGCTGTAACTAAAAACTTACCACGCTTTATTGATGTCTTAGCTACAGTGTTAGAAGAAATGGAAATCCAAAAAATATACTTAGCAGAAGAAATAAAAGAACATAACCCTACACAATTGCAACAAATTAAACAATTGATTTCATCGGAAATAGAAATCATTTTCATTCCTCACGAAGAAATGAAAAGTAACTTAGCTCACACATTAAATAAAGGTAATATTCGTACTGGTGAAACAACGCCCTACTCTAATATTGCATTAGAATCGAATGTTACTTTTTAAAAGTTATAACTTGAAAGGAGCGTACACATGACCAACAAAGTTGTTATTTTAGGTTCAACGAATGTCGATCAATTTTTAACAGTTGAAAGATATGCACAACCAGGCGAAACATTACATGTTGAAGAAGCACAAAAAGCATTCGGCGGAGGTAAAGGTGCCAACCAGGCTATTGCCACTGCACGCATGCAAGCAGACACAACATTTATTACTAAAATTGGCACTGATGGCGTTGCTGATTTCATCTTAGAAGATTTTAAAGCAGCTCATATTGATACATCATATATTATCAAAACAGCTGAAGCAAAAACGGGCCAAGCCTTTATCACTGTGAATGCAGAAGGACAAAACACCATCTATGTTTATGGTGGTGCGAATATGACGATGACACCTGAAGATGTTATTAACGCAAAAGACGCTATAATCAATGCAGACTTTGTCGTTGCACAATTAGAAGTACCCATCCCGGCTATTATATCTGCATTTGAAATTGCCAAGGCACATGGTGTGACGACAGTATTAAATCCTGCACCAGCGAAAGCATTACCTAATGAATTATTATCATTAATCGATATTATTGTGCCAAACGAAACAGAAGCCGAATTGTTATCTGGGATTAAAGTAACTAATGAACAATCTATGAAAGACAATGCCAATTACTTTTTATCTATAGGCATTAAGACTGTTTTGATTACGCTAGGTAAGCAAGGTACATATTTTGCTACTAAAAATCAAAGCCAACACATCGAAGCTTATAAAGTAAATGCGATTGATACAACTGCTGCAGGCGACACATTTATTGGTGCATTTGTCAGTCGCTTAAACAAGTCGCAAGATAACTTAGCAGATGCTATTGATTTTGGTAATAAAGCGAGCTCACTCACTGTACAAAAACACGGCGCGCAAGCATCTATTCCTCTACTAGAAGAAGTAAATCAAGTTTAAATGAATCAAACACAGCTATGATATGAAGGTTTAGCATATAACTTGCAACATTCGTATATCATGGCTGTGCTTTTTTATCTTTATAAAACATCATCTATTAGAAATAATTTTCCACTAAACCTATGCTTGATGACTCATGTTTAGTTATAAATGAAGTGACAATTTTTTGTAATCTTTTTAACTTCCAAATTATCGCATATAAATATGCTATATTAATGATAATAATTATCAATTACAAGGAGGTTATGCTATGTCTAAAGAAGCTGGTCATACATTTTTAGCTAAATTAGGAAAAACTCGTCTACGCCCCGGTGGTAAAGAAGCAACAGATTGGTTAATACAACAAGGGGCATTTTCACAAGATAAACAAGTGTTAGAAGTGGCATGTAATATGTGCACAACATCTATTTATCTAGCTCATACATATGGCTGTCACATTCAAGGCGTTGATATAAATAAGAAAGCATTAGAAAAAGCACAGGAAAATATTTCAGCAGCAGGTCTTGAATCATATATTCAAGTTCAACAAGCGAATGCTGTTAAATTGCCCTTTGATGACAATCAATTCGATATCGTTTTAAATGAAGCAATGTTAACAATGTTACCCATCGCCATAAAGGAAAAAGCATTACGCGAGTACTACCGAGTCTTAAAGCCTGGGGGTATCTTGTTAACACATGATATTGTCATCGTTAATGAATCACATGCCACACATGTAGTTAAATCATTATCTGCAGCTATTAATGTCAATGTCTCACCGCAGACGAAACTTGGCTGGTTAGATTTATATAATCAAGCTGGTTTTAATCATGTGCATTATCATACTGGTCCAATGAGTTTAATGACACCAAAAGGTTTAATTTATGACGAAGGTATTGTTGGAACTATAAAGATTATCAACAATGCTTTAAAAAAAGAAAATCGATCAATGTTTTGTAAAATGTTTAAAACGATGACTAAATTGCGTAAAGATATGAATTATATTACTTTTGTCGCTAAAAAAGAGGACTAAATATAATGCCACTAACTGTACTTTGTATCTATGTTTGACTATCACTTTAATTTCTTTGTGACACTAATCATCTACTTAACAATATCGTTATCGTTGATTAGTAAGTCATCAATTTTGGTTAAAGACTTTCATAAACACTCAAACATTAACACTATACATACTTAGTTAGTGGCATTATTTTTTTCTTAAAATTTTAACATCACGGGATTAGGACAGAAATGATAAAGGGAGTAAGACAAAAATGATATTTTCGAAAAATTTATTTCTGTCCCTCCCCAACTTGCATTGCCTGTAGAATTTCTTTTCGAAATTCTCTGTGTTGGGGCCCCGCCAACTTGCATTGTCTGTAGAAATTGCTGTTCCAATTTCTCTATGTTGGGAGCCCGCCAATATAACACTGTAGGGCCTGAGATATTAATTTATGTCTCGGGCTCTAACCCTAAAATATTTATAATATACCTTTATAATTTATCTCCATTTGATGCTATCACTTGTTGATACCAATAGAACGAATCTTTTTTCAAGCGTTCCATCGTGCCATGACCATCATTATCTCGATCAACATATATTAAACCATAGCGTTTCTTCATTTCACCGGTTGTAAATGAAACAATATCAATAATTCCCCATGGCGTATAACCGATTAAATCTACACCATCTTGATCAACTGCTTCCATCGCTGCTGTAATATGTGCTTTTAAATATTCAATGCGATAATCATCATGAATATGTCCATCTACCACTTCATCAACTGCACCAAAACCATTTTCCACAATAAAAAGTGGCAACTGATAACGATCATATAACACATTCAATGTATATCTTAAGCCATCTGGATCAATCGCCCAACCCCAATCACTCGTTGCGATATGCGGATTCTCCACAGAATGATTCAAACCACCGTTGACGATGTTGTTTTCAACTGTAGTATCAACATCATGTTTTACAGCCGTAGACATGTAATAACTAAAGCCAATATAATCAACCGTGCCCTGCTGTAAAATACTGTCGTCCCCTTCTTGCCATCCAACATCATATCCTTTTCGTGCCAACATTTTTTTAGCATAGCTTGGATAATAACCTCTTACTTGAACATCCGGGAAAAAGAAACGTAAGCGATTCGCAATTTGTGCTTCCATCATATCTTTCGGATGACACGAATATGGATAAATGGGTACATGTGAAATCATTGTTCCAATCTTAAACTTCGGATTGATCTCTTTACCAAGACGAACCGCTAAAGCACTGGCTAAAAGTTCATGATGTGCTACTTGATACAAGACTTCTTCGGGATTATCATTTTCTGTCAATGCTACTCCAGAATTCGTCCATAAAAAGATAGGATTTGATGTGTCCATCTGATTATTAATTTCATTAAACGTCATCCAATATGTCACTTTATCTTTATATCTTTCAAATACAACACGCGCAAAATGCACAAAATAATCGACAACTTCTCTATTTCTAAATCCACCATAATGTTTCGCTAAATGAAGTGGCATCTCAAAATGTGATAACGTCACAACAGGTTCAATACCTTGTGCAATTAATTCATCAAAGATACGATCATAAAAGGCGAGTCCTTCTTCATTTGGCACATCTTCATCCCCATTCGGAAAGATACGTGTCCACGCAATCGACGTACGTAAACATTTCAATCCCATTTCTTTAAACAAGGCAATATCTTCCTTATAACGATGATAAAAATCAATACCTTCATGATTTGGATAATAGTGATTGGGATCTATAGATTCTGTAATCTGACGTGCTTTGCCATGTGCACCACTCGTCATAACATCAATTACACTTAATCCTTTGCCACCTTTATCATATCCACCTTCAAATTGATTTGCGGCAAGAGCGCCACCCCACATAAAATTTTGCGGTAATTTGGTCATTATTACAACACACTCCTAGTTTTTAAATATTTTAAAAATAACATCTTCAGTCGTAATGATTTCATTCATTGTCAGTTCTACTTTTCCTAAATCGGCAGAGTTGCTAATAACGACAATAACGTCAGCATTGTAGCCTTGTTGTTGTATATATTGCTGGTCGAATTGTAACAACGTTTGCCCTGCTTCAACACGATCATTTTGCTTTACAAAGCACTTAAACCCTTTACCTTCCAAGTCAACTGTATTCACGCCAATATGAATGACTATGTCCACACCGTCTTCTGATTGAATACCAACTGCATGCTTAGTTGGTACAATCATAGATATTAAACCATTGACCGGTGCGATTACTTTGGATTCTTCATGAGCTTTGATTGCCAAGCCTTCACCTACCATTTTCTCTCTAAAAATTGAATCTCTTACTTCTTTAAGTAAAATACGACGACCAGCGATTGGTGCTTTCACTAAAATTGGTGTTGTTACTTTTACTTGAGGTGTATAACTTGTATCTTGGCTATTAATATTGTCAGTATTCGTACCATCTTCAACATTAGCATTCTTAATTAATCGCTGTAATTGCTGATACACTTCATCGACATTTCCATTTAATTTTATGACTAACTGCGCATCATTTTCTGCTACAGATGTCACATCAACTATTTGTTTCACTTCATTTGCTGTAGAAGGAATTGTATGTTGCATATGAATTGTAATGCACTTCGTATCATACGTTGCATCAACAATGTTTTCGACACCACCTACAGCTGTAAGAATGTCTTGGGCTTGTTCTTTATATTTATTGCTCATAAATATTACCCCCTCAACTTGATAGTAGAATGAAAATGTATTTACTTACCTCCAATTATAATTGTACCGGTTCAATTTGTAAACGCCGATACAATTATAATATTTTGTGCTATAATAATTACAGACAAAGTGAAACGAGGACAGAATATTGTTAAAGTATGAACATATTGCTAAGCAACTTAATGCGTTTATACATCAATCTAATTTCAAACCCGGTGATAAATTGCCAAGCGTGACGCAATTAAAAGAACGTTATCAAGTAAGTAAGAGTACTATCATTAAAGCATTAGGCTTATTGGAACAAGATGGTTTGATCTATCAAGCACAAGGCAGTGGTATTTATGTGAGAAATATTGCTGATGCCAATCGTATCAACGTCTTTAAGACTAATGGTTTCTCTAAAAGTTTAGGTGAACACCGAATGACAAGTAAGGTACTTGTTTTTAAGGAGATTGCAACGCCACCTAAATCTGTACAAGATGAGCTCCAATTAAATGCAGATGATACCGTCTACTATTTAGAGCGATTAAGATTCGTGGACGATGATGTTTTATGTATCGAATATTCTTATTATCATAAAGAAATCGTGAAATATTTAAATGATGATATTGCTAAGGGCTCTATCTTCGATTATTTAGAATCAAACATGAAACTTCGTATTGGTTTTTCAGATATTTTCTTTAATGTAGATAAACTCACTTCAAGTGAAGCTTCATTACTACAATTGTCTACAGGTGAACCATGTTTACGTTACCACCAGACTTTTTATACAATGACTGGCAAACCCTTTGATTCGTCTGACATCGTATTTCATTATCGTCATGCACAGTTTTATATTCCTAGTAAAAAGTAATAAATACATAAAAACGTCTATATCCCAGTTATAAACTGGAGTATAGACGTTTTTTTACGATAATAACAATGGCTCAAATTGCTATTATCTTGCTTAGGTTTTTCGTTTTAGAAGAATATTGCTACAAAGACAGGCACAACTGCTACAACAACTACACCAACTAACACTAAAGCTATACTTGCCATTGATTCTTCTACAGGTCCTAATTCTTTGGCTGGTGCTACACCTAATGTGTGACCACTTGTTCCAAGTGCTAATCCTCGGGCAATAGGGTTAGTAATTCGGAAAAGCTTCAAGAATTTATTACCTAGTGCATAAATAATGACACCATTTAAAATAACTGCTAATGATGTTAATTCTTTTATACCACCGATACCAGCTGATACTGGTAACGCAATCGCTGTAGTTGCTGCTTGAGGTAACATTGATAAAATAACATCATTGGCAAATTGTGCTAACTTCGCAAAAGTTAAAATAATTAATAACGCTACAACTGTACCGATACCAATACCTCCGATGATACGATGCCAATGTTTAACAAGCACTTCACGCTTTTTATATAACGGAATCGCAAAACAGATTGTTGCCGGTTCTAAGAAGAAGTAAATAATGTCTCCACCTATTTTGTAAGTCTTATACGGAATGCCTGTTAAATAGAGGAAGGCCACACCAAATACCATACTGACAAATAGCGGTGCGAATAAGAAGAAACGATTTGTTTTTTCAAATAATATGGTCGCTAAGAAAAATGGTATAACGGATAACAGTATTCCGAAGTAAGGTGTGTTTAGTGCTAAGTGGTTAATCATGAGCTTGTGCCTCCTCTATTTTGATCTTTTTTGTGACTTTGTCACCTTTAGATCTCGAAGTAACTTTCATAATAATTTGTGTGACATAGCCAGTACAAATAAGTAATAGTATTGTTGAGACGATTATTAGTCCAATGATTAAAAATGGTGCTTGGCTAATGACACCTAAAGAGTTAACAACTGAGATACCGGCTGGTACGAAGAGTAAGCCAATGTTATTTGTTAGTGTCGTTCCTACTTTTTCGACTTCGCCTAACTTAACAGCACCAGTACATAATAATACAAATAATAATACTAAACCGATTACTGATGCAGGCATAGGAATTGGCATAAATGATTCAATTATTTTCGATACAAAGAGTACTAAAGCAATTACAATGACTTGGTGAAAAAAGTGTGCTGGTTTTGATGCGTCTTTTTGTTGTTTCACGACCATTGCCTCCTACGTTTGATTTAACTAAAGTATAGATGGCTCACTTCGATTTGCGTGATTTTTAGTCCGAAATACAAAATATCATAGGTAAAATGCATAAAAAAAAGGATTACTGTTAAAGTAATCCTATCGACGCTTTAAAATCTTTCATAAATGAACGTCCAACTTGCATCTTGACACCATTTGTCAATATTACCATATAAGTGTAGTTAAACCATTGTTGCACTTCTTTAATGTGTTTCGTGTTAATAATATATGAACGATGAATACGTATAAAATAAGTGGGATTCAATCGTTTTTCATAACGATTCAATGGCTCTGTTGTTTCGTATTTATGATTCGTTGTATGTATGGTTGTAATACCATTATGTGTGCCAATCCCAATAATATTTTGTTGCTTTAACATGTGAATTTTATCGTCAATTTCAACAGGTAAGCTTTGATCAAAATTCGCCGACATATCATTCGCAATTGCACTTGCGTTATTATCATCTTTGGCTTTAATCGCACGCACTTTATTGACTGCTTGTTCAATACGTTTTTGACCAAACGGTTTCAAAATATAGTCTGTCGCATTTAATTCAAATGCCTGTACTGCGTATTGGTCATGTGCAGTTGCAAAAATAATCGCAGGTGGCTCTTTCATCTTTTGAATCTTAGCTCCTAATTCGATCCCATTTTCATCCATTAAATTGACATCTAAAAATATAATGTCATATTGATTGATCAGTAGTGCTTCCAATGTTTCTTTTACATTTTCTGCCTCATTAATTTCTTCAAAACCACCAATTTCATTTAATAAATATGTTAATTCATTACGTGCTAATGGCTCATCATCTATGATTAATGCTTTCATATTTATTCCTCCTCTTGTCTTTCATAAGGAAGTACACACCAAAAAGTGGTACCGCTCGATGTCGATTCAAATTGTAATGCTGCGGATTTTCCAAATAATCCTTTTAGGCGTAAGTTTAAATTTTCTAAAGCACTACCAGTTCCAGACTCTGATTCTACAGATGTTTCTCCCAACAAATGCATTTTATCTTTAGAAATACCCTGACCATTATCTTGTACAATAATACGTACATGTGTTGCAGTTTCTTTAATCACTGACACGTCAATATCGTTACCTTGCTTTCGATTCGTAAACGCATGTTTGATGGCATTTTCAACTAAAATTTGAATTAAAAATGGTGGTACAAGCACATCGCGATATTTGTCTTCAACATTAATATTGATATTAAATCTTCCTGGATAACGTGCTTGTTCGAGTGATAAGTATGCACGCACTTGACTTAACTCTTTATCTAAAGTAATCGTATGTTGCTTAGAGCCTTGTAAATTCGCTCTGAAAAAATAACTCAATTCTAATAGTAACTCTCGTGCCTTTTCGCTATTTATTCTAACTAAAGCTGAGATCGTGTTAATTGAATTGAAGAAAAAATGTGGACTCACTTGTGCCTGTAATGACTTAATCTCAGCATCTTTCAATAACTTACTTTGCGTTTCGGCTTCACCAAGTTCAATTTGGCTACTAAAAATATTTGCCAATCCTTCTGCAAGTTGACGTTCCACAAAAGTTAAATCATTAGGGTTTGTAAAATACATCTTCAATGTACCGACGATAGAACCATGCATCTCAAGTGGTATCACGATAGCTGCTCTAAGCGGGCAATTCGGATGACTACAACCAATCTCTTCTTTAGTATGAACTTCTTTCAACTTCCCTGATTTCAATACATCTTTAGACAGACTTGTTAATATTTCATTTGTTGGTATGTGATGATCACTACCTGCACCTACATGCGATAAGATTTCATTTTTGCTTGTAATTGCTACGGCAGATACTTTCATTAAATTTTTAATAATCATCGCAATTTGCTGTGCCGATTCTCTATTCAATCCTTCTTTAAAATACGGCAATGTCTGGTTCATCAATTGCAGTACGTCGTGTGTTTGAACCGCCTTCATTTGCTCTTCTTGCTTTAATGTTGAAATGATAATAGACATAAAAATCGCCGTACCGACGCTATTAACAATAATCATTGGTAGTGCAATTAATGATATGAGGTCAACCGCATATGCTTTGTCGTGGGAAAATGTTAAAATGCTCAACATTTGAATCATTTCCATAACAATTCCAATCATGGCACTTTTCGCAATACTCGGGTAACGCTTGCGTCTTTGAGCTTGTAAGCCAAAATAACCAGCAATTATACCGATAAATATAGATGAGATAAGATAAACTTGTGCATCCGCCCCACCCATATACACTCTGAAAATACCTGAAATAACGCCAACAAATAGACCTACAAAAGGGCCACCAACTAATCCTGCGACACCTATCGTTAATACACGTGTGTTAGCTAAAGATACATCATCATCTAAACGGAAGTACACACTTCCTGACAAACTATGTTGATGATCGATGACGATACCAGTTAAATTAGACATTAAGGCAAACAAACTGAAAATAATACATAATTGCCAACGTGCTTTCCATGTACGTCGACGATTCATTAAGTTTTTAAAATATGGAATATTCATCAACACATAGGCCAAAATAATAATTAAACCTACACGCTCAAGTAATAACATTGTTAGCGATAGCACGATAGCACCTCAGTGAATTATAATTATGTTTATTTTATCATAATAGTGCATGTAAAATTCATGAATAAATTATTAAAAAAACACGCTACTATTTAATTATCTATACCATTAAATTTTCATATCAATTTTTATGCTAAGTTGACCATTTTTCTTTTCAAATAATGCTGTTCATATCACTAAATTTCTGTTAAGTATAGCGAAAAACTGCTGACATTACTTTGCCAACAGTTTCTAATCGCGTTATTTATGATACTTTTTTAAATAAAACATGATTCTCTAAATGAACATGCTCATGTGTTAACACTTCAAGTGCTTTTAATCTCTGATAAACGAGTCGCCACGTACCACATGCCTCTATCGGTGGTTCATAGCTAGATGTTAAATCGCTCATTTTCACTAACAATTGTCCCGTTGCAATGTGATCAGATACTAAATCATCAATCACTGTATTAATATCGTTTACTACTTCACCTTGTTCATATTTAATTAGTTTTGGAAAATCAACATCATCTTCTTTTTGCATATGCTCTAACATGCCATTTTTAAATGTATCATATGTTTCTTTTAACTCGACTAAATATGGATGGTTAGGTCCATGTACTTTCGATAATTTCGTCACATAAGGTGTTAAATTTTTAAATTCTTCTCTAAGAGGTTCATGATATGCTGCTTGAATATATTGAATAAGTGACGAAACATTTAAAAATTTAGGGTTAAGCGAACCTGGTGTATTCGTTTGTTCAACGTCATTGAGACGCTGTAATAATTCGTTCAAATCTACATTTTTCTTTTCTAAGGATGCTGCTTCTATACTTACTTGTCCACCGCAACAAAAGTCTATACCTACGCTTCTAAAAATATCTGCTGCTTTCGGATAATCTGTTACTATATCTGCTACTATGTCATTTTTATTTATCATTATAGACGACCTCCTCATTTTCAGTGTATACAATTTAATGTATATGAAAATGAAAATCAGGGAAATGTCATAATCATTTCATAAATAGCAAAATAAAACCCTCAAATCATGTTAGTTCACATAGATTTGAGGGCATTTATTATTTATTTTAGCGAGTAAGTCATATGTACAGTGTTTAACTTAACAATATTTTTGAAGTCTCGCTTCTTAATATCTTTACTAAGTAAGATTTCCACTTCGTTTTCTGACGTTTGGCTTAACATCCCCATAATCATGTCGTCTTTTAGCACGACACTAGCCATACCTTCTTCAAATACATAACCACGATCCAGACCAGTTAAAATGATTTTGTTCTTACCTTTTAACTTCATTGAGATTGAATCCGTTAATGTAATAGCTGTAAAGTATAACGAAATGTTATTAAAGTCTTTTGTGAAATACGGTGTTAATCTATAAAAATCATTATTCAAATGAATTAATGCACTTGTTTCTGCAGTATATGCATATTTATTACGTTGATTACCAACACGCACTTCAAATACTTCCGTACCTATTTGGACTTCTAAGAAAACATCCCAAATTTTTTCTTTAGGTAAATACGCTTTAATATCTTCTAACATAATGTTAAAACGATATTGTTTATTCGCATTGACACTTAAAGGTACATACATTGTGTGCTTCTTGTTTCGTGAATGTAATTTAAGTCTGACATCATAATGTCCTTCGCCAATCATAAATTCATTTAACGTTAGCTCTGTAACAATTTTATGATTATCAAATTTAAATGCTGTCATTTTCACTTTTGGCTTAGCGATATCAATGCCTTCAAAGTATGGTTCGCCTTCATTGAATTGAATGTTTAATTTACCATCTACAATATCAAAACGGTAGTATTGACCTTGACGGTAACTTTCTTCTACAGTTCTATAGTTGTCTATATCTTTCGCTCTCGCGTAGTGCAACAATGGTCGTAATTTACTCATCACCAATGCATCTACACGTTCTGGAACTGCTTGTATAAAGTCTCCTAGAGCATTAATCCATTGCGGTTGATCTTCTAGTTTAACTTTAAGTGAGAAGCCATTCGTACGAGAAAAACTAAAATGACGATTTAAAAATTCTGCTAAGATTTGATCTTTATGGGCTTCTTCTAAATCTGCATTTAATATTTCTACAGCAATCAATCTCATGACTTCGTAAAAGTCTTCAGGTGAAACATACGCACTACTCATATGTTCACCTTCACGCTTTGTAGCATAATAATACGCTTTATCACTTAACACACTGATTCGATTTGCATTCAAATATGCTTTCATTGTAAATAATTGATCTTCTGCACTCTTTAATTCTTCTGGAAAATAAATGTCATTATCTTTTAGTAATGCTGTTCTATAGATTTTAGTTGGGCTTAAAGTATAGATAATTCTTGAATTTAACAAAGTAACTTCAGGTGCTGTTTCTTTAAACATAGATTGTGGTACACCACGACCATTAACACCTTTCATTTTAATCAACAAGACATCTGAGTGATGTTCATCAATAAATGCTGCTGCATCCTTTAAAGTCTCTTTGTTTATATAGTCATCGGAGTCCACAAATAATACAAATTCACCTTCTGCTTGTTTTAAAGCCACATTTCTAGGTTTACCTGGACCACCAGAATTTGTTTCGAGTTGACTTACTTTCAAGTTCAATTTATTACGATACTTTTCAACTATTTGTAACGTTTGATCTGTTGAACAGTCATCAACTACAACCACTTCAAATTCAGTTTTCGGAAAATCTTGTTTCGCAAGGCTATTAAGTAATTCTGTTATATACTTTTCTGAATTGTATGTTGGAACTATTACTGAAAATTTCATCATTATACCTCTCCCACTTTGACTACTATATAAACTTAGCTACCAAATAAATTTCTGACTAAACGCTCACTTGATCGGCCATCTTGATATTTAAAATGTTTATCTAAGAATGGAATGACTTTTTCTCCTTCATAATCTTCATTGTCCAAGGCGTCCATTAATGCGTCAAATGATTGCACAATTTTACCTGGAACAAATGATTCATATGGTTCATAAAAATCACGCGTCGTAATATAATCTTCTAAATCAAATGCATAGAAAATCATTGGCTTTTTAAATACTGCATATTCATATATTAAAGATGAATAGTCACTAATTAATAAATCTGTTATGAACAGTATATCATTAACTTCTCTAAAGTCAGAAACGTCAACAAAATATTGTTTATGTTTGTCTGCAATATTAAGTCTATTTTTCACAAATGGATGCATTTTAAATAATACAACCGCGTTATTTTTTTCGCAATATCTTGCTAAACGTTCGAAATCAATTTTGAAAAATGGGTAATGTGCTGTACCATGACCACTACCTCTAAATGTTGGTGCGAAAAGAATGACTTTCTTACCTTTAATAATTGGTAATTCATCTTCCATCTCTTGTTTGATCTGTGTCGCATAATCTTCATCAAATAGTACATCAGTACGTGGAACACCTGTAGGCACTACATTTTTCTCTTTAATACCAAATGCTTCAGCGTAGAATGGAATATCGGTTTCAGATGATACATAAGCTTTTGTATAGCTACGATGATTTAATGAATCAATAAATGGTCCACCCTTTTTACCAGTACGACTAAAGCCAACTGTTTTAAAGGCACCAACGGCATGCCATACTTGAATAACTTCTTGAGAACGTCTAAAACGCACTGTATAAATCAATGGGTGAAAGTCATCAACAAAAATGTAGTCTGCCTTCCCAAGTAAATATGGCAATCTAAACTTGTCGATGATGCCACGTCTATCTGTAATATTCGCTTTAAAAACAGTGTGAATATCATACTTTTTATCTAAATTTTGACGTAACATTTCGTTATAGATGTATTCAAAGTTTCCAGACATCGTTGGTCTAGAGTCTGATGTGAACAACACCGTATTTCCTTTTTTCAAGTGGAAAAATTTCGTCGTATTAAATATCGCTTTAAAAATAAATTGTCTTGTATTAAATGATTGTTTGCGAAAATACTTACGTAATTCTTTATATTTACGAACGATATAAATACTTTTAACTTCCGGAGTCGTTACAACAACATCAAGGACAAATTCATTAACATCGCTAGAAATTTCAGGTGTAACAGTATAAACCGTTTTCTTCGAAATGCCACCTTTTCTAAACTCTTTTAGGTAAGTCTGCAATAAGAAATTGATTTTACCATTTTGTGTTTCTAATTCGTTGTATTCTTCTTCTTGTTCTGGCTTTAGATTTTGATATGCATCATTAATCACATCTGGGTTTAACTGTGCAATATAATCAAGTTCTTGCTCATTCACTAATAAGTACTTATCTTCAGGTAAGTAATAACCATTATCTAAGATAGCTACATTGAAACGACAAACGAATTGATTCCCATCTATTTTGACATCATTCGCCTTCATTGTACGTGTCTCAGTTAAATTTCTTAATACAAAATTACTATCTTCTAAATCTAGGTTTTCACTATGTCCTTCAACGAATAACTGAACACGTTCCCAATAGATTTTATCTATATATATCTTACTTTTAACCAACGTTAATTCATCCTTTTCTATTTACATAATCCATTTTAATACTGTTTTACCCCAAGATGTAGACAGGTCTGCTTCAAAAGCTTCTGTAAGATCATTAATTGTTGCAATTTCAAATTCTTGACCTTTTAACAGCGCTAATTTATCTACAATATCTGGGTATTGAATGTATAAGTCTACAACATCTTGGAAATCTTTTGAACCACTTCGACTACTACCAATCAACGTTAGTCCTTTTTCCAATACTAGA
Organism: Staphylococcus sp. EG-SA-15; assembly: GCF_017151895.1. Lineage (NCBI taxonomy): Bacteria > Bacillati > Bacillota > Bacilli > Caryophanales > Staphylococcaceae > Staphylococcus > Staphylococcus sp. EG-SA-15. The sequence continues at coordinate 161,804 of NZ_JACVZN010000002.1, forward strand.
CGTGTATTAACTTCTACTGGGAACTCACTTACACCTAACAGTGCAATGCTTCCTTCTGGTGAAATGTAATCGATCATTTGATTTATGGCTGATTGACTACCGCGACCACCCACACACTCAAATGCATGATCAAATGTTAAGCCTTCAGGTATTTTATTAATAAAGAAGACATCATCAACAAATGAGAAGTGACTCAATTTATAATCTGTTTTACCAAAAACATATATTTTAGACTCTGGATATAATTTACGTAATAAAATGGCTGTAATGTAACCTAAGTTACCATCACCCCAAATACCAAATGTATTTTTATTTGAAATAGATTTCTTTTCAAAACGACGAATAGCATGCAAACTTACTGTTACAAGCTCTGTATATGAAATAATACTTAAATCAATATCATCAGGTAGTGGTACAGCTCTATCATGATTTAGCAACACAAAATCTTGCATAAACCCATCATGTCCACTTGATCTGAAGTAGCTCGATTTTAAATAGTTTTCAGCAATGACATCGTCTTTTTCTGTCGGCGTATTCGGTACCATAACTACTTTTGTACCTTTATTAAACACACCTTTACTGTCAAATACGACCTCACCAACACCTTCATGAATTAAAGACATTGGCAATTTCTGAGATAAGACATTCTCATCACGGCTACCAGTATAATATCTTTGATCGGCAGCACAAATTGACATATATAAAGGACGTACAATGACATAGTCACTGTAAATATCTACGTTGTTATACGTAACTTCAAATTGTCTAGGTGCAACTAATTGATATACTTGATTAATCATCGGCAATACCACCTCGAATAATAGCATTCGCTACTTTTAAATCGTAAGGTGTTGTTACTTTAATGTTATATAACTCACCTTTTACAAGTCGAACCGGTTTGTTTGTTTCTACAATAATCTTACAAGCATCAGATAAAATACTCTTTTGCTCATCACTCAACTGTGCATAGCTTTCTTTTAATAAATTAATATTAAACGATTGAGGTGTTTGACCTTGGTACATTTCATTACGCACTGGAATTGCATCAATCGTTTGATTATCTTTAGATGTAACAATCGTATCTATAGCATCAATCACTGTGTCTACTGCACCGTACTCTAAAGCAGCTTGAATATTTTCTTTAATAATACGATGTGTTAAAAATGGTCTAACTGCATCATGTGTCACAATAACATCGTCATCGTTAATACCATTTGTTGATTCAATATGTTTAACGATATTCATAATTGTATCGTTACGATCGCTACCACCTTGAATGACTTCAATTCTTTCATCAGAAATTTTGAATTTTCTAAGTGTATCTTTCGTATGCGTCATCCATTGTTGTGGCGTCGCGATAATAATTTTTTCAAAATCATTAATTAAAATAAATTTTTCTAATGTATGGATTAAAATCGGTTTGTTGTCTAAATCTAAAAATTGTTTAGGTAAAGGTACGTTACCCATTCTTGAGCCTATACCTCCAGCTAGAATACCAGCGTATTTCATAAAATACTTCCTCCATTCAACTATATCTATATTTAATTATTTAAATTTCGTTGCATTTTCCAATTGAAAACTCATTTTAAAATCAAAACTCTAAATGTCTGTGTATTACTTAAAATTATACATATTTTGCTTATATTTTAGCATATTTTGTTTAAACCTATATTACATTATATCAGACGTTTTCATACACAAATAATAACATACAAGCAAACATTTCGTTTATTATTTATATCACTTAACTAATTAATTTATAATTTTTTATTGTTTTTAAGTTATCACTTAAAAATCGTTTGGCAAATTCGTTGTGACGCGTGTCCATCTTCTAATGAACAGAATTTTTGATAAAATACCGTTCGTGCTTCAGTATACTCATTTGCAGTCTCATCGATTTGTTTTAATGCATCAATGAGTGCTGTTTGATTTTCAACAATTGGTCCTGGCAACTCTTTTTTATAATCCATGTAAAAACCTCTAAGCTCATCGCCATATTTATCTAAGTCATACGCATAGAAAATTTGCGGACGCTTTAATACACCGAAGTCGAACATGACAGATGAGTAGTCGGTAACTAACGCATCGCTGATTAAGTATAAATCCGAAATGTCTTCATAATCTGAAACGTCTTTCACAAAATCATCATGTTCATCAATACGTGTCACAACTAAATAATGCATGCGTAATAAAATAACATAATCATCATCCAGCGCTTGACGCAAAGCTTCTATATCAAAGTTAACATTAAATTGATATGAACCTTCTCGAATCGCTTCATCGTCACGCCAAGTTGGCGCGTACATAATCACTTTTTTATCTAATGGAATATTTAATCTTGTCTTAATACCGTTAATATATTCAGTATCATTGCGTTTATGTGATAATTTATCATTTCTTGGATAACCTGTTTCCAAAATCTTATCTCGACTAACATGAAATGCATGTTGAAATATCGATGTCGAATATGGATTAGGTGACACTAGATAATCCCAACGTTGGCTTTCTTTTTTAAAACCATCTTGGTAATTTTGAGTATTTGTTCCTAGCATTTTAACGTTACTAATATCCAAACCAATCTTTTTCAATGGCGTGCCATGCCATGTTTGTAAGTACGTCGTTCGCGGTGATTTATATAACCAATCTGGTGTACGTGTGTTAATCATCCACGCTTTCGCTCTTGGCATCGCTAAAAACCATTTCATTGAAAACTTTGTAACATATGGTACATTGTGCTGTTGGAATATGTGTTCATATCCTTTTTTCACACCCCATATTAATTGGGCATCGCTATGTTCAGTTAAGTATTCATATAATGCTTTGGGGTTGTCGCTGTATTGTTTACCATGAAAGCTTTCAAAATAAATTAGATTCTTGTTTGGCAATTTTGATAGTAATTTAAATGTCATATATATACTGTGTTCTATCAATTTTTTAATTGTAGTTTTAATCATGTCGTACCTCCGACGTGTTTTTGTAATTATATTAATATATATGAGCAAGCTCATTGTAACCATGCCTATTATAGCATTTCATCATAAAATACATTTAACCATTACACTTGTCGTTAATTATCATACGAAATACATGATTAATGTACCACTTTAACATAACAAAAAATCGTTATCCATTCATAACGTATGTGTTTACACATTTATGAATTAGATAACGATTGGATTGATTATTTTATTTTACAAAATGACAATTCAGTTGGAACAGGCTGGGACATAAATCAATGTTCTATGCTCTACGAAGTTATATTGACAGTAGTTGACTGAACGAAAATGCGCTTGTAACAAGCTTTTTTCAATTCTAGTCAGGGGCCCCAACACAGAAGCTGACGAAAAGTCAGCTTACAATAATGTGCAAGTTGGGGAGGGGCCCCAACACAGAAAATTCATTTTATTGAATTTTACATTTATGTGCAAGTTGGGCAAAGCATCTTATTTTTCAAAGTATTTAAAAGTAAAATTACATGTTAATACGTAGTATTAATGGCAAGACTCCTGAGGGAGCAGTGCCAGTCGAAGACAGGGGCCCCAACACAGAAGCTGACGAAAAGTCAGCTTACAATAATGTGCAAGTTGGGGTGGCTGAGACGGCACCCTAGGAAGGGACCCGTCATCAAAAATTCTATTTATAGAATTTTACAGTAATGTGCCAGACGGGCAAAGCGAAGCCATTCAATACGAAGTATTGTATAAATAGAGAACAGCAGTAAGATAATTTTCAATTAGAAAATATCTTACTGCTGTTTTTTAGGGATTTATGTCCCAGCCTCTTATGCATGAAAAATCAAAAGGTTATTCTCATTGTATAGTCCTGCTTCTCATCATGACATGTTGCTCACTTCATTGTCAGAACCCTTCTTGAAAACTATGCCTTATGACTCATTTGCATGGCAAGTAATATATGCCAACATTAGCGTCTAAACAAATCTTTGACTAAACGTTCACTTGAGCGACCATCTTGATATTTAAAATGTTTATCTAAAAATGGCACAACTTTTTCAACCTCATAATCTTCATTGTCCAAAGCATCCATTAATGCATCAAAGGATTGTACAATTTTACCTGGAACAAATGATTCATATGGTTCATAGAAATCACGCGTCGTAATATAATCTTCTAAGTCAAATGCATAGAAAATCATTGGCTTTTTAAATACTGCATATTCATATATTAAAGATGAATAATCACTAATCAACAAGTCTGTAACAAAGAGAATATCGTTAACTTCACGATGATCTGACACATCGATAAAGTATTGTCTATGTTCACGTGAAATATTAAGTCTATTTTTTACGAACGGATGCATTTTGAATAACACAACTGCATTATGCTTCTCGCAGTATCTTGCTAAACGTTCAAAATCAATTTTAAAAAATGGATAATGTGCCGTACCGTGACCATTACCTCTAAATGTCGGTGCGAATAGAATAACTTTCTTACCTTTTATAATTGGCAATTCATCTTCCATCTCTTGTTTAATTTGTGTTGCATAAGCTTCATCAAATAGTACATCAGTACGTGGTACACCTGTTGGTACAACATTTTCTTCTCTAATTCCAAATGCTTCAGCATAAAATGGAATATCGGTTTCTGATGAAACATATGCTTTCGTGTAACTACGATGGTTTAATGAATCGATAAACGGACCACCTTTTTTACCTGTACGACTAAAGCCAACTGTTTTAAAAGCACCAACGGCATGCCACACTTGAATAATTTCTTGTGATGGTCTAAAGCGAACCGTATAAATTAATGGATGGAAATCATCAACAAAAATATAATCTGCCTTACCAAGTAAATATGGCAATCTAAACTTGTCTCTCCATTTACGTCTATCCGTAATATTCGCCTTAAATACCGTTTTAATATCATAATCAAAATCTACTTTTTGGCGTAGTAACTCATCATATACATACTTGAAATTCCCTGATAAATTCGGACGCGAATCTGATGTGAATAATATTGTTTTGCTTCTTTTAATATGTAGTAACTTTGTAATATTAAAAATAGCTTTAAATAAGAAACTTCTACTTTCAAATGAAGCTTTATGACCTTGTTTATGAAGCCAGTGTGCACTTGTCGCAATGACCCCTGATTTCTCTTGAGGTAAGGTGATTTCAATATCAAATACAAATTCGTTAACGTCACTTGCTATTTCCGGAGTAATGGTATAGACCGTATGTTGTGATACGCCACCTTTGCGGAAAACTTTAGCTTCGTTGGCTAACACATAGTTTGCTTTTCCATTTTGTGTAGTCAGCTCATTGTATTCTTCAATTTGCTCTTCATTTAATGCCGCATAAGCTTGATTAATAATATTTGGATTAAGTTGTCCAATATACTCTAACTGGTCATGATAAACAAATAAATATTTATCCATTGGTAAATAATACCCATCGTCTAATATTGCGACGTTGAATCTACATATAAATGTATTACCGTCTATTTTCATTTCATTTGCTTCTAATGTTTTTGTTTCGGTTAAATTCCTCAGAACAAATTGTCCTGATGTTAAATCGACACCTTCACTATGTCCTTCAATATATAACTGAACACGTTCCCAGTATATGTTATCAATATGTATTGCTTGTTTCGTTTTTGTCATTGTTATTCCCCCATCGGTTTATTAAATCGTCCATTTCAATACTGTTTTTCCCCAAGATGTCGATAAATCCATTTCAAACGCTTGGACGATATCTTGCATCGTACATACATTAATTTCATGTCCTTTTAATAATGCTAACTTTTCAACAATGTCTGGGTACTTACGATATAAATCAACAACTTGCTCAAAATCTTTAGAGCCGCTTCGACTACTACCAATCAACGTTAATCCTTTTTCAAGTACTAATCGTGTATTCACTTCCACGGGTAATTCACTTACGCCTAACAAAGCAATACTGCCTTCTGGTGAAATATGTTCAACTATTTGTTGAAGTGCAACTTGACTTCCTTTACCTCCAACACATTCAAATGCATGATCAATTTTAAGATCATCTGGTATTTGATTTACTGTAAAGATGTCATCTACAAATGAAAAATGACTTAATTTATAGTCTGTCTTACCAAATACATAAATTTTAGCTTCTGGGTACAACTTACGTAGCAAAATAGCAGTAATATAACCTAAGTTACCATCACCCCAAATACCAAAGCTGTTTTTCAAAGGTATAGATTTACGTTCAAATCGTTGTATAGCATGATAACTTACTGACACTAACTCTGTGTATGAAATCGTACTCAAATCAATGTCATTAGGCAGCGGAACGATACGATCATGTGCCATCACAACGTAGTCTTGCATAAAACCATCATAACCACTAGATCTAAAATAACTAGAGGCTAAGTAATTCTCCGCGATAATATGATGTTGCTCTGTAGGTGTATTCGGCACCATTACTACTTTCGTACCTTTTTCAAATACTCCTTTACTATCGAATACAACTTCACCAACAGCTTCATGAACTAATGACATTGGCAATTTTTTGCGCAGTACATTTTCATCTCTTCGACCTGTGTAATACCTTTGATCAGCTGCACAAATAGACAAGTATAAAGGTCTTACGATGACATGATTACCATAAATATCAACATTATTATATGTGACGTCGAACTGTCTCGGTGCAACGAGTTGATATACTTGATTAATCATCGGCAATATCACCTTGAATAATGGCATTTGCTACTTTTAAATCATACGGTGTTGTCACTTTAATGTTGTATAGTTCTCCACGTACCAATTTAACTGCATGTCCAGATTCGACAATGATTTTACATGCATCTGATAAGATTTCTTTTTGTTCACTACTTAAGGCGCGATAACTATCTTGTAATAATTTAATATTAAATGATTGTGGTGTTTGGCCTTGATACATTTCATTCCTTACAGGGATACTGTGTATGTTCTGTTTATCTTTAGACATTACAATCGTATCAATTGCTTCAATGACTGTATCTACTGCACCATATTTTGCCGCTACTTCAATGTTCTCTTTAATAATACGTTGAGTTAAAAATGGTCTTACGGCATCATGAGTTACAATCACATCATCATTATTAATTCCATTTACATTGCGAATATGGTCGATAATGTTCATAATTGTTTCGTTTCGATCCGTACCACCTGCAACTACTTTGACACGTTGATCTGTAATGTTATATTTTTTTAAAATATCCTGTGTATGGGAAATCCACTGTGCTGGTGTTGCGATAATAATCTCATTAAATTCACTCACTAAAATGAACTTCTCAATTGTATGAATTAAAATCGGTTTATTATCAATATCTAAAAATTGTTTTGGTAATGGCACGTTCCCCATTCTCGAACCAATACCTCCTGCTAAAATACCTGCATAAATCATGTTGTCCTCCATTCTGTCATTACATCATTTCCATTTATACATTACTGACCTATGCCCGAACATAAGCCTAACCTATTGCTCACTTGCCTCTTTTATTAAGTCAAAGGTAGTTGTCGCAATAGTGTGATAATTTTTTATAAAAATGTATTTTTGTAACTGACCTTTCTAAGTTGTTTTGCCATGCAGTTAATCATTAACACTGACGATATTAAATTGTTAAAGGTATTAATGTTTACTCTTTTTCAAATTCATTATTACTGCCATCATTTTACCATATATTATAATAAATTTATCTTATTAAGTGGCTGTACTTGATTTTCACTTTAAAAATTATCAAATATTGTCATCTCATTTTAAGTATACAAAATGCAAAACAACCGATTCACAAGCATATTTCACACAAGTAAACCGGCTATTTAGCAACGTATATTCGAAGATGAATTATTTCGATAGTATCTGTAGACCAGACGGCATTCGCACTTTCATAGCTATAACTATACCAGCGTTTTCGTCCTCAAAGGTGCATACTAATAAATCGTAAACATGACTTTATCAAATCGTTCTTTCTTGTTAACTAATTTATCAAATGTCTCCGGGCCTTTTTCTAACGGTAAAAAATGAGAAATAATAGGCTTTACATTAATATCTTTCGTCTTCATATAATGTAAGGTTGCCGTCCACTCTTTGCCCGGAAAATTACTGGACAAACAGTTCCAAGAGCCACATATTGTCAACTCGTTACGCAGAATTTTTTCAAAATGAACGCGATCAATCTCAATATCATCATATGGTATTCCGAGTAATACCACCTCGCCACCTTTTTTCGGTAGCGTCAATATTTGACCAATCGTAACTTTAGCACCTGATGATTCTATAGCTAAATCGATTTGATTGGCGTAATGATTTTCGATGAATTTCTCAAGATTTTCTTCTTTTGAATTAATTGTTTGATGTGCGCCCAATGATGTTGCAATATCTAGTTTATGCGCATCTATATCTATAGCGATGATATGCGCAGCACCAAATATTCGTGCCCATTGAATAGCTAACAATCCTATACTGCCACACCCCATTACTGCAACAGTCATACCAGGTTGTATATTCGATTTATAAAACCCATGCGCAACAACGGCTGATGGCTCAACCATTGCTGCTTCAATGTAATCAACATTGTCTGGTACCTTTAAAACATTTTGCGCTGGCAATTTGACATATTCCGCGAACGATCCAGGTTCATATGAGCCAATGACGAACAACTTTTCACATCGTGCATATTCATCTTTTAAACAATACTCGCATTGATAACAAGGTATTGCTGGGCAACCTGTCACTTTGTCGCCTACATTAACATGCGTAACATCACTTCCAATGGCATCTACAACACCTGAAAATTCATGACCAAATGGCATACCTTTAATGTATGGCCCCATTTTTTTGTATCGTGACGTGTCTGAACCACATATGCCAGTCGCTCGTACTTTAACAATAACGTCATTCACACTTTCAATGACTGGCTTTTCATTATCCTCATACCGTAAATCTTCCACGCCATATAATTTCAATGCTTTCACTTGTAAATCACCTCAAATTTGATTTAATTCACAACTTTTTTCTTTTTAAAAATACCTGTCGCAAAATAACCTGCAATGACAATGGAATTACTTACGAGTAAATGTTCCATATAAAAATCAGTGATTTGTCTTAATGGCCCAAGCATAAAAGTTAGCATTGATTCTACCATATTAATTCTCTCCTTCATTTTCATCTAAATCGAGCGGCTTAAGTAATGCTTTAATACCTTCGCCAGATTTTAAATGTTGATACGCCTCGTCCCATTTCGAAATATCATATATTTTTGTCACCAAAGCTTCAGCATTTACTAAACCATCCGCCATAAGTTGCAATGAAGGTTCCCAATCTGCTGGCTTTTGACTTCTACTACCAACAACTGTTATTTCTTTTTGAATCACTTTTTCCATATCAAATGGAATTTCAGCATCCTTAAAAATACCTATTTGACTGTAGTAACCTTTTTTGCGTAAAATATCCAAACCTTGTCGTGCTGCTGGAACTGCACCTGAACATTCAACAACAACATCTGCACCGTAACCGTCTGTAATTCCATTGATATACGTTTTTAAGTCTGTTTGTTGTAAATTGACTACATAATCCATGTGCAATGCTTCTGCTTTATCTAATCTGACTTTGTCATTGTCCAATCCAGTTACCACAACAGTTGCGCCTTTACTTTTTAACACTTGTGCTACAAGTAATCCGATTGGCCCAGGTCCCATTACAACTGCTACATCGCCAGAGTTCACTTGAATCTTAGAAACGCCATGATGTGCACATGCTAATGGTTCTGTCATAGCTGCAGACTGATACGATACTTCATCTGGAATATGATGCAAACTTTCTTCACGTGCAATGACATAATTAGTAAATGCGCCATCAACTTGTGTTCCAATACCTTTTCGATGGTTGCATAAATTATAGTCTTTTGATTCACAGTATTCACACTCATTACAAACATAGAATGTCGTTTCAGAAGTGACACGGTCACCAACTTTAAAATCTTTAACGTCTGCTCCAACTTCAACGATTTCACCAGAAAATTCATGACCTAATGTCACTGGAAAATTAACTTTATAATGACCTTCATAAGTATGAATATCTGTGCCACAAATTCCTGCATAATGAACTTTAATCTTTACTTTATCATCTAGCGGTGTTGCAACTTCTTTATCAAGAAGTTCTAAGTTGCCATGTCCTTCTCTTGTTTTTACTAAAGCTTTCACCACAAACACCTCGATTTTTAATTGAATAGACTAAATAGTTTAAAGATAAGATAGTTAACGATATTACCACCTTGATCAATACTTGAAATTTCAGATGAACCTTTTGGCATTTGTACATTCGTACCTTTCGCCATATCTGTGAAAATAGGTGCTACGTCTGTTGCAATATATAGTGAAATTGCAATCATAATCGTACCCACAATGACAGAATGAATAATGTTTCCTCTTGCTGCACCAACAATAAACGCGACAACAAATGGTATCGTTGCTAAGTCACCAAAAGGTAGTACTTGGTTTCCTGGTAAAATAACAGCTAATAAAACAGTGATAGGTACTAAAATTAATGCTGTCGAAATAACCGCTGGATGACCTAATGCTACAGCCGCATCCAATCCAATATAAATTTCACGTTCGCCAAAACGTTTATTTAGCCATGTTCTTGCAGACTCTGAAACTGGCATTAAACCTTCCATTAAGATTTTTACCATTCTAGGCATTAATACCATTACTGCAGCCATTGACATTCCTAAATTAATGATGTCTCCAGGTTTGTAACCTGCTAACACACCAATACCTAAACCTAAAATTAAGCCGACAAAGATAGACTCTCCAAATGCGCCAAAACGTTTTTGAATTGTTTCAGGATCAGCATCTAACTTATTCAGACCGGGTACTTTTTGTAACAATTTAACTAAGTAAATACCTGGTGCATAAGAAATTGTGCTTCCTGTCGCAATCGATACACCTGGTAAATCAAAGAACTCACTCATCATCGGTGCTGTCCAATCTGCTACTTTCAAACAGATAACTTGGAAAATAACTGCTGCTAATAACGCTTGCCAAATACTGCCTGATACGGCATAAACCATTGCTGCTGTAAACGTATAATGCCAAAAATTCCAAATATCTACATTCATCGTCTTTGTCACTTTAGTTACTAGCAATACAACGTTAACTATGATTCCGAGTGGAATAATAAATGCTGCGACAGATGATGCCCAAGCGATAGATGATGTTGCTGGCCAACCTACATCAATCACATTCAGACTGACGCCTAAATTTTTAACCATCGCTTGTGCTGCTGGCCCTAAATTTTTAACTAATAAATCGATGACTAAGAAAATCCCTACAAAAGCCACACCTATTGTTAAACCAGATCTAAATGCCGCTCCAATTTTCTGCCTAAAGAATAGGCCAAGCAAGAATATGACAACCGGTAAAATAACAGTTGCACCTAAATCTAAAAATCCCCTTACAAAATCAGTGAAGTAACTCATATTTAAACCCTCCCTGTTATATATGCATTGTCACGATACTTTCCGATTGTGATTACATTTGACGTTACGGTCATTTCAACGACAACCCTTACTACATTCGACTGCAGTCCCTTTGAATTACAGTCACTGCGTTTCTATGTCATCAACAATCATTTGTCGTGATAGTCATTTATATGCAATTTGCATATATTTATATGTTATTGACCCACGTTACATATCAATTCCGTTATTTTTGTAACTCTGTTAAGATTTGTTGTTTTGTTTCTTCAATACCAATACCAGTTAAGAAATTACGTGCGTTGATAACTGGGAATTTATATTCTTTTTTTGTCATTGCAGTTGTAACTAATAAATCTGCAGTGTCTTCATAAGGTCCAACTTCTGTAATTTTGATTTGTTTAATATCTACTTTAATATTGTGTTCCTTTGCCATTTCCTCAATTGCATTATTTACTACTGTTGACGTTGCAATACCTGCACCACACGCTACTAATACTTGTTTCATTTTCAATTCCTCCAATTAATTTTTAGTTATATTCCAAATAATCATTGATTAGTGTTGCTAAAATTGTTTCATCTTTCGTTCGCAGAATCTGCTCCAATTTTTCTTCACTTTGAAAAATTTGCATCAACTGTTGTAATAACTTAAGTTGATCATCTACTTTATCCATTGCTAACATAAAAACGATTTTCACTTCTGTCTGTTGATCAAGTGTTCCCATTTCAATAAACGGCACTTCTTTTTCTAGAACAGCCACACCTATCGTTCTATGGTTAATATGTTCGACATCTGTATGCGGTATAGCGACCGAACATAGATGCGTTGGTAAACCAGTAGCAAATTCTTTTTCTCTGTCGATGACTGCATCTTTAAACGTTGACTTCACGAACCCATTTTGAAATAACACTTCTGACATTTGTGACAATACGGATTCTTTATCAGTTGCCGACAAATTGAGCATTATATTTTCTTTATGCACTAATTGCTGTCCCATCCATTTTCCCTCGCTTCTTTATTTGAATAATTTTTTAAAATCTCATTTACATCAGAATTTTTGCGACTTTGTATGATGCGCTTAATTGCGTCATTGTCTTGCGCCACATCTCTCAATTGTAGTAACGCTCTTAAGTGTGTCACTTTATCAACAGCAGCAATAGGTACAATAATATGGATTGCTGTGCCATCTGACATGTATATTGGTTCTTGTAATATCAACATACTCATCGCTGTTTTATGTACATGCTTTTCAGAGTATGCATGTGGAATAGCAATATTTTGCATGATAACCATATACGAATCATCAAATACCTGTTGCATCTCATGAATATATTTAATATCAATAAAATGATTAGCAACTAACACATCACTTGCTTTAGCAATAGCTTCAACAATATTTTCAACATGATGCATTCTTTTCACGTGCCTTGCCGGTATCAAGTCAGCTAAATCTAATGTCTTATTTTGTGTGACAATCGATCCATTAATGGTTGAAATTGAATTATAATTCGCAATAAAATCTTCTAAACCATCACGTAGTTCTGTAATGTCATTAACTGTCGTAGTGCGTTCAATTAATGCCATTAACTTGTTTATTTCCTTATCAATGTCAGCCGATTCCTTATTAATGTACTTCATCACTTCTTTACGTAACTTTCGTTGCTCATTTTCAGATAAAGCTACTTTTGTGATAAATAATTTTTTATGTGTTAGGACAAACATTGGTGAAAAGACGATGTCATAATCTAATGTGTAATTTTCAAATGTTCTAAGTGAAATCGCATCTAAGAAAATAATTTCTGGAAATAAGTTTCGCAACTCGTATAACATCATTTGTGATACTGACGTGCCTTGTGTACACACGATAATAGCTTTTATCTTGCCATCGAAGTTTTCATCTTGACGTCTCAAACTACCTCCGAACAACATGGTTAAATATGCTATTTCATTATCAGGCAACGATTTTCCGAAATATTCAGTTAACGATTGACATGATTGTTTCACCATATGAAATAAGGATTGATAATTTCCTTGTAAAGGATTTATTAATTCATCACGATCCGTTAAGTTATATTTAATCCTATAAAAAGCAGGCGTTAAATGTAACAAGAGTTGCTGTGATAATTTCTCCTTATCTTCAATGTTAATAAAAGTGATTTGTTCAAAATGGTGAATCATTTGAGCGATAGCCATCGTTAAATTCGATATGTTATCTGATTCCTGCAAATCAGTCCATTGCACACTTGTTGAAAGTAAGTGTAATGTCAAATATAACTTTTCCGCTTCTGGCAAATCCGGCTCAAGTTGCGTCATAATCTCCGTTGCTTGATATTCTTTCGTATCCCTCAAATACTGATAATTAATATTTAATGGATTCATCACATGACCACTTTGAATTCGTCTACGAATCACACAAAGGACATAAGGCAATGAACTAAGTGATTTGTCTATAAAGCGACTCTTCAAAAATTGTTCTACCTGTTTGATTTTGTCTTTTTGATATGCGATATCTTCGAATGTTAAGTTGAGCGCCTTTAAAACTTCACTTTTAGTAATATCATGATTCAACCTTTGATCAATCAACTTAATGAAGAAACGGCGAACTTCAAATTCATCACCAACAATTTCATAACCATGTTTTCGAGAATACTTAATTGACAAACCATGATTTTCCAATTGCTCTTTCACATGATTTATATCGTGAATGACAGTATTTTTACTGACTTGTAAATCAATTGAAAAATGGTTTAGAGACATTGCGTTTTCCTTACTAAAAAGCATGAGCATTAAATAATAACGACGTGTTTCTATGCTAAAAATGACATTGTTGCCGTTTAACATTTGCTGCTCTGATACATCTCGTTTGAATAACGTCATGATTTAAGAACTTACAATAAAATTTCCTTGGCTTGTTCTTTCAAGTTTTGGATAACCCTCTTGTTCAAGCCACAAATTGATTTTTTGAATGCGATATCCTAGTTGTCTACGAGACAAACCAAATATCGATTCAAGTTCTTTACCATGAATAGTAGGATTCAATACAATTTCTCTGAGTATTTGCTGATTATCCCCGTTCATGTTCGATCCTCCTTTGAGCATCTGAGCTCAATTTATCATCAATCGTCACACCGATGTACACACTTTGAACACATATTTTCAAAATGAGCATGTACATCATTGTGATGTTTTAACAACATTTCAATTATATCTATATTTTTTGTGATTTTAATCTTTTAAAATAAAGCAATTGAAATTTTGAATATATTTTTGTATTTTGTGTTTTTTGAAGCATTTTTAACATACATATCTCAATCATTATCAAATTGTCATGACCATTGTAATCCAATACAAAAACCCTAAGGACGCTTATATCAGGCGCCTTAGGGCTAACTGTATCTATTTAATTAAGTATTATTATTCGTATGTACGTAACTTATGGTCTATCAAGTTCCACACTTCTTCAACATCAACTGCTGTAGCAAAATAAGCATTGGCAGGCTTACCTGTAACATGATTTAAATCGACAGCCATAGTACCATAAGTTAGTGGACTTTGATGTTCAATGTCGATATTAACGGGTACCATTGTAAACAATTCTGGTTGTAACAAATACAAAATTGTACAAGCATCATGTATTGGACCACCGTCCATATTAAAGTGAGTCTTGTATGTCTTCTTAAAGAATTGCAATAATTCTACGACGAATTGTGCAACAGAATTATTGATACTTTCAAAGCGTTCAATCACGTGATCGTCGGCTAAAACTTGATGTGTTACATCTAAACCAAACACATTTATAGTAATCCCACTTTCAAAAACACGCTTCGCTGCTTCAGCATCTACCCAAATATTGAATTCTGCTGTAGGCGTCCAATTTCCAAATGTACCACCACCCATCAAAGTAATAGATTCAATATGCTCAGCGATTCTTGGCTCACGAATCAATGCCGTTGCTACATTCGTAAGAGGACCTGTCGCTACAATTGTTACAGGTGTATCACTCGTCATCACTTTGTTTATAATCACATCTGATGCTGGCATTGCAACTGCTTGACGTGATGGTGTCGACGGTAGTTTCGGACCATCTAATCCAGATTCCCCATGTATTTCAGAAGCAAAGGCAGCTGGTTTAATTAACGGCCTATCCGCACCTTTCGCTACTGCTATATCTTGGCGTCCCATAATATCCAATACGTTCAAGGCGTTTGTCGTATTCTTGTCAACTGATTGATTACCTGCGACTGTGGTTACAGCTAATATCTCTAGTGGACTGTCAATTGCCCCCGCTAAAATTAATGCTATTGCATCATCGTGTCCTGGATCACAATCCATAATAATCTTTCTTTTCATTTATATATCCACCTTTCTTAAGTTGTTATCGATAGCTTATGTATATTTATTTATGTGGTGAATCATGTTTATTTTGAAAAATAGTTTTAACTTTCTCATATTTTTGGATACAAACACTATTTATCTATTTTATGGCTTATAAATTTATCCGATATGCCTTATCAACCTACCTCGCTAAAAATAGGATGTCTACATATCTATACCGACTTTTGTCAACTCATTTTCACAACAATATAAACAGCAATTTATATGATTGTTACATGATTCAAACAATTTTTATGAAAAATATTTTCATACACAGAATATATATTGATATTAAATTTCTCAAAAGCTATATTGAGAATAATTAGGAGGGATGTTGATGAAATCTTTATTTGAAAAAGCACAGCAGTTCGGCAAGTCCTTTATGTTACCTATCGCAATCTTACCAGCTGCAGGTCTATTGTTGGGTATCGGTGGTGCATTAAGTAATCCAAACACCGTTAAAGCATACCCTATTTTAGATATTACCTTATTACAAAATATTTTTACATTAATGTCAGCTGCAGGTAGTATTGTTTTCCAAAATTTACCGGTCATCTTTGCCATTGGTGTCGCAATCGGATTATCTAGAAGCGATAAAGGTACTGCAGGTTTAGCTGCACTGCTCGGTTTCTTAATTATGAACGCAACTATGAATGGCTTATTAACTATCACGGGCACATTGGCAAAAGATCAGCTTGCACAAAATGGACAAGGCATGGTGCTCGGTATACAAACGGTTGAAACCGGTGTTTTTGGCGGGATTATCACAGGTATTATGACTGCAATACTTCACAACAAATATCACAAAGTGGTATTACCACCGTATTTAGGTTTCTTTGGTGGCTCTAGATTTGTCCCTATTGTCACAGCATTTGCCGCAATCTTTTTAGGTGTATTGATGTTTTTCATTTGGCCAAGCATACAAGCCGGCATTTACCATGTTGGTGGATTTGTAACGAAAACAGGTGCCATCGGTACTTTTGTTTATGGCTTCATCTTAAGATTGTTAGGTCCACTCGGTTTACACCATATTTTTTACTTACCGTTTTGGCAGACGGCACTTGGTGGTACTTTAGAAGTCAAAGGGCACTTAGTTCAAGGTACGCAGAACATCTTCTTTGCTCAACTTGGTGATCCAGATGTGACGAAGTATTATTCAGGTGTGTCACGCTTTATGTCAGGCCGTTTTATTACGATGATGTTCGGCTTATGTGGTGCCGCACTTGCAATTTATCACACAGCTAAACCTGAACATAAAAAAGTTGTCGGCGGTTTAATGTTATCCGCTGCACTCACTTCATTTTTAACAGGTATTACCGAACCTTTAGAGTTTAGTTTCTTGTTTGTCGCACCTATTCTTTATGTAATCCATGCCTTCTTTGATGGATTAGCATTTATGATGGCAGACATTTTCAACATTACAATTGGTCAAACCTTCAGTGGAGGCTTTATCGATTTCTTACTTTTTGGTGTGCTACAAGGTAATAGTAAAACAAACTACCTATACGTCATACCTATTGGAATTGTGTGGTTCTGTTTGTATTACATCGTTTTCAGATTCTTAATTACGAAATTTAATTTCAAAACACCTGGTCGAGAAGATAAAGCTGCAGCACAACAAGTTGAGGCTACTGAAAGAGCACAAACAATTGTTGCTGGTTTGGGAGGCAAAGATAACATTGAAATCGTTGACTGTTGTGCAACGAGACTACGCGTCACACTTCATCAAAATGACAAAGTCGATAAAGTATTACTCGAAAGTACTGGTGCCAAAGGTGTAATCCAGCAAGGCACTGGTGTGCAAGTAATTTATGGGCCTCACGTTACAGTTATCAAAAATGAAATTGAAGAATTGCTCGGGGATTAAGACTAACCGAAATATCAACAGAACTAATGGCAACGATGTACGAAGTAAGAAGTGACATCGTTGCTTTTATTTTTAATGTTACATTTGAAGCATTAAGTTCATCATGCACTGTAGTGAGCCCGCAAATCGCCTCTGCTAGACAATCATCTTAATGCTATGATTAAAGCTTAAGTGCCAGATTTGAATTTAATTTCAACAACGACTTTCACTACATTAAAAATAGGGCTACTCGACACATATAGTTGTATCAAATAGCCCTTTATACAATTTTTTGGGGTAAGGTTTTACAATTTTTGGAATGGTATAGATTTTATAAAAAGTTATTTAAGTTCTTCTGCTTCAGCCATAATATCTTTTAATGTTTTAGCTGAATGTGAGAACTTGCTTTGTTCCTCGTCGTTTAATGGGATTTCTACGACGTTGCGAATACCGTTTCTATTGATGACTGCTGGAACACCAATATAAACATCTTCTTCCTCATATTCGCCTTCTAATAATGCTGATACAGTCAATACGGCATCTTCATTTCTGAAAATCGCTTCAGTAATTCTAGCTAATCCCATTGCAACACCATAATAAGTGGCACCTTTAGCTTGAATAATGTCATATGCTGCATCACGTGTTTGAACAAAAATTTGTTCAATTTGCGCTTTGCCCTCAGGACGTTGTTCAAGTAATGTCTTCAAAGGTTGACCCGCAATATTAGCGTGTGACCATACTGGTAATTCAGTGTCACCATGTTCACCAATAATTTGAGCATCGACGCTACGTGGCGCAACATCGAACGCTTCGCTTAACAATAATCTAAAGCGTGCAGAGTCTAAAATTGTACCAGAACCTATAACGCGTTCTTTAGGTAAACCAGAGAATTTCCATGTTGCATACGCTAAAATATCAACAGGATTTGTAGCTACCAAGAAAATACCATCAAATTTTGATGCCATTACTTCACCAACAATTGATTTGAATATTTTCAAGTTTTTAGATACTAAATCTAAACGTGTTTCTCCAGGTTTTTGTGCAGCACCAGCACAGATGACAACTAGATCCGCATCATGACAATCACTGTATTCGCCAGCTTTCACACGAACTGTTGTTGGAGAATATGGTGTGGCATGTTTTAAATCCATAACATCTCCTCGAACTTTTTCAGTGTCTAAATCAATGATGACTAATTCATCAACAATGCTTTGGTTCACTAATGAAAATGCGTAGCTTGAACCTACTGCACCATTACCTATTAATACAACTTTGTTCCCTTTAAATTTGTTCATTACAAAAACTCCCTTATGATTAATTCACTAACATACATGTAGCTTCAAATATGTTAGTTTAATGCTGCTTATTGACGATACAAAAGCAAATAAACATCTCTTTTATTTTCAACGCATAACTTAAAAGGTCATGTGTCATCCGCTTTTAAGTTTGTGATTTATTTCACATATAAAATGTAACATGCATTAAGTACTGGGTCAATATTAAATTGTGATTTATTTCACATTTTATTTTAATTTTTACACCTTTTTAATTTGTATACGATTACATCTTAGATGTCTTTAGTCTTCGTACTTCGCCAGTGATTATTTACACTTTCACATTTTTATTATCATGTTTACTTTTTTCTAGGAAAACAACAATGTTTTTTGAATTAGTCAAATAAATGCGCTCAATCGTCGGTGTGCAAACAGACAATTGTACACAATGCTTATTGATAAGTATTTAAAAAATTAAAAATGTCATACAATTATCAAATTTGCCATTTTATTTATATTTTCTCAAACCAATTAATTGAATATCGAAATTTTTAGTAGAATAATCAAAATATACAGATTAAAGGAGGAGTATCATGCTTACAGAACAAGAGAAAGACATTATCAAACAAACGGTGCCTTTACTTAAAGAGAAAGGGACAGAAATTACGTCAATCTTTTATCCAAAAATGTTTAAAGCGCATCCTGAACTTTTAAACATGTTTAATCAAACGAACCAAAAACGAGGCATGCAATCTTCAGCATTAG
The DNA here is from genome assembly GCF_017151895.1 of Staphylococcus sp. EG-SA-15. NCBI lineage: Bacteria > Bacillati > Bacillota > Bacilli > Caryophanales > Staphylococcaceae > Staphylococcus > Staphylococcus sp. EG-SA-15. The sequence goes on from NZ_JACVZN010000002.1 coordinate 181,508, forward strand.
CACAAGCTGTAATGGCCGCAGCGGTTAATATCGATAACTTAAGTGTTATTAAACCAGTCATTATGCCAGTCGCATATAAACACTGCGCACTACAAGTTTATGCTGAACATTATCCAATTGTGGGGAAAAATTTATTAAAAGCCATTCAAGACGTGACAGGATTAGAAGAAAATGACCCTGTCATTCAAGCTTGGGCAAAAGCATATGGCGTTATTGCGGATGTGTTCATCCAAATTGAAAAAGAAATTTATGATCAAATGATGTGGATTGGTTTTAAACCATTCAAAATTACCAATATTAAACAAGAATCTGAAGACATTAAATCATTTACAGTTGAAACTGAAGAATATGACTTTAGTGAATTTACACCAGGCCAATACATCACAGTTGATGTTTCTAGTGATAAACTTCCATATAGAGCTAAACGTCACTATTCTATCGTATCAGGTGAAAAAAACCATTTAACTTTTGGCGTTAAACGTGATGTCACAACAGAACATGAAGGCGAAGTTTCAACAATTTTACACGATGAGATTAAAGAAGGCGATATGATTAATTTAGCTGCGCCTGTAGGTGGATTCGTATTAGAGAATACGACTGAACCACAACTTTTCTTAGGTTCAGGTATTGGTGTTACACCTTTAGTAGCTATGTATGAAGCTGCCTCTGCCAAAGGTTTAGATACACAGATGGTTCAAGTTGCTGAAAATGAACAACATTTACCTTTCAAAGACAACTTCAACAGTATCGCAAGCCATCATGACAACGCTAAATTATATACACACTTAAAAGATAAACAAGGCTATATTGGTGCTGAAGAATTACAAGTATTTTTAGCAAATAAACCTGAAATTTATATCTGTGGTGGTACAAAATTCTTACAATCTATGATCGAAGCACTTAAATCTTTAAATTACGATATGGATCGCGTACACTACGAAACATTTATTCCAAGACTAAGCGTTGCAGTATAACTGAGAAAAGAGGTTTAGTGCTCATATGAAACTTAATCAACGTTACGTAAAAGTATTTGCATTATATTTCGTAAGTATTGTTACTGCAAATATTATTGTTAAAAATAATAATTTAATTAAAACATTGATACAAACCATAGCCGGGTACACGGTCTTTGCAGTTGGTTTGAAGTATTTAACTAAACGTAAAAATAAATGACATCTATACCAAAACAGCTATGACTTTACTTTGTCATGGCTGTTTTTTAATTGGGAGTAGGACAGAGATGATATTTTCGCAAAATTTATTTGGTCGTCCCACCACAACATGCATTGATGTATGCTCACTGAATTTCATAAGAAAGGAGTTCACAAGATGACCGTAGATATTGGACGGATTTATGACAATAAAGATAATACCGACGCTATTCGTATCCTAGTCGATAGAGTCTGGCCGAGAGGTATTTCGAAAAGAACTGCTAACCTAGATTATTGGTTAAAAGACATTGCCCCTTCTACTGAGTTGCGACAATGGTTCCAACATGATCCTAAACTTTTTGGAGCTTTTAAAGAAAAATATGAAAAAGAATTACGTGATCAGGATGCGCAAAAAGATGCTTTTGAAAAATTAAAGGATATTGTAAATCAGCATAATCATGTTCTATTGTTATATGCAGCAAAAGATACTAAACATAACCAAGCTGTAGTACTACAGCAGTTGCTCAATACTTAGTTATATATGTTTATCGTGAATCACTATAAATGTCGCTAACTTCATTTCTAATATTTATTTTTAAAAAGCATAATTACTACAATTAATTGAACTTTAATAATTACTAAACTTGAACAACATTTTACTTTAACAAAATAAAGTTTTAAAATATTAATTGTTGGGTTTTACATAGTAATTAGAAAGAGAGTGTTAATGAAATGAAGTTTAAAAGACTAGCAACTATATTTTCAGCAGTATTAGTGTTATCAGGATGTGGCTCAATGCATTCATCTGGCAAAGACTTAAATATTTCGTTACCGTTAAAAACAAAGTCTATTGCACCTTATGAAACAGATGTACCAGTTAAGATTGGTGCTGCAGAATCATTATTTAAAACAAATGATCAAGGAAAAATAGAAAAAGCATTAGTGAAATCGTATCATCAACCAAATGATACAACGTTAGATATAGAATTAAAAGATAATATTAAATTTCAAAACGGTCAAAAATTGACTGCAGAAAAAGTGAAATCTAGCCTTGAAAATAGCATGAAAAAAAGCGACTTGGTCAAATATTCATTACCAATATCATCAATTACCGCTAAAGGTCAAAAACTGACAATTAAAACCAACTCCGCTTACCCTGAACTTGTATCTGAATTAGCTAATCCTTTTATGGCAATTTATGATACAGATGCTAAATCAGATGTTAATCAAACTCCTGTTGGTACAGGCCCTTACCAAATAAAAGATTATAAGCAATCTCGAAAAATATCATTGTCGAATTTTAAGGACTATTGGCAAGGTAAACCGAAACTTGATCATATTACTGTGACGTACCAAGAAGACGGCAATAATCGCGTCAGAAATTTAGAATCTCAAAAAGATGATTTAATAACTGATGTCCCAGTTAATAAAGTTCAAGACATAGAAAATAATCAAAATTTAAAAGTGTCAAAAGAATCTGGATTTAGAACTTCTTTACTTATGTATAATCATACTAATAAAAAAATGACTAAATCCGTTCGTGAAGCATTAGATCATATCATTGATAGACAAGGTATTGCAGATCATATTTATCAAGGTTATGCGAAACCTGCAACGAGTCCATTTAATGATAAAATTCCATATATTAAAGAACCTAAGTTAACCAAACAAAATATCGAACAAGCAAAAATGTTATTAGCTAAAGATGGTTATACAAAAGAACACCCTTTAAAAATTAAGTTAATTACGTATGACGGTCGTCCAGAGCTATCGAAAATTGCGCAAGTATTACAATCAGATGCTAAAAAAGCAAATATTGAAATCGACATTAAAAGTGTTGATGACATAGAAGGTTACTTAAAAGACCGTTCTGCATGGGATGCAACGATGTATAGTTTCGGAACAATTCCTCGTGGAGATACAGGTTATTTCTTTAATCAAGCATATAAAAAAGATGGTGCTATTAATAAAGGAGACTACAATAATAGCAACGTCGATGATTTAATTAATCAATTGAATCATACTGTAGATGTTAAGGAACGTCACAATATTTCTAATGATATTATTAAATTATCAAGTCGAGATGTACCAAACAGTTATATTGCTTACAACGATCAAATAGTCGCTGCTAACTCTAAGGTTAAAAATTATAAAGTAACACCTGAAGGTATCTATTTAATCGATTATCGAACAACGATTGAACGATAAGGGAGTGTGGGACATTGATTTATGTCTCAGCCCTGCTTCAACTATAAAAACCACGCCGAAGTCATCCAATATGATTATGGCGTGGTTTAATTTGCTTATATGATTGTATTAATTTCTGTTTGATGAATTTCAATAAAATGATTATTACATACTTTCAGTGAATCATGTTCATTTTATATAAATCTAATTGTCACTATTTGTTTAACGTGAAACACTTTTTTAACTCCGAAAAGTATTCCTATTCCACTCTTTTAAAGACAAATTATAAAAATAGCTTATGTCACAAACATATGAGCAACATAAGCTTTAATTATTATTCGTCTACTTTTTTCTGTTGTTCTTTAAATTCTTTCTGCAGTAAATTCACTTGTTTTAAACCTGCCCCCATTAAAATGAATACAAGTATCCACACAATAACGATTAAAATAAATATTTTCAACGTATCACTGCCAAGAATCGTTAATGATGTATCCCAAATGCCATGTAAACCAACGGCTGATAAAAAGAATATTAAAAAGCGTTTATCAAAAATATCTTTGAATTCAAAGCCATGCTGTTCTTTCGCAATAACTATTGCAGCACCAACAATCGCTGACCAAACTAAATGACCACCAATCGCAGTCCACGCACGTGTGAAGACAATATCTAATAATGGGACATTTTCTCCTAAAGCGAAATTCAAAATATAACCTGCTGATTCAAAAACTGCGAACCCTGCACCAATAGCAGCACCGATTAATAATCCATTCAAAATCTTATTAGTTTTCAATTTATTGACGAAATAAACAATAATGAGTGCTTTTCCAGTTTCTTCAACTAATCCTACTAAAAATGCATCGAAAAATGTTAAAGAACCAAACCTTTCGAATTGATCACTAAAAACGACAAATCTATATAATACCATCGTACTTAGTAATGAAAATACGCCGCCAATAAAGAACATGATAATAACTTCAAAAATGCTAATATTTTTAAACGCATTTGATTCATAAAAGAAGAACAAACCCGATAATGGTACTGTTAAAGCCCCTATAAAAATGAGCCCCGGAATCGCGTTAGTGTTATTAAAAATTGCTGCCATGACCCATAATCCAATAAATGTTACTGTGAAAGCGATGAATACTCGAGAAAAGAGCCATGGCTTCCCCCATTCTTCTGATATGTCACAAATTGCTGGCGTAGTTTTAGCAGTACCCGCTATAAATATTTCATCTGCTTCGTTTTTAGTATGCGGCTTAAATACTTCAGAAAACATATCTTTTAAATTAAGATTTAAGCTTTCATCATTGCCCGCTAGTCTACCGATTGATTTGGTTGCATTATCAAATAAACTTCTTGCTTCGTTTTTTAAATCTGTATTTTGCGCTGTTTCATGCGCTTTGGCTTCCATTTGTTTATCGATAGATTCATTATGTATGTCGGACGTCTTAGTTGATTGTGTACTTGCTGATGACATCCCCTCTTCACCTGTATTAGGTGCAACTGATTGCGTTTGTGTTGTCTCTTCTTTTTCTGTATTTCTTCGATGATTAAGACCTTCCATAGACTTACCTACTTTCACTTTTCATAATAAAACTATTTTAATTTAATATTGATGGATTTTCCATATTTTAATATAAATACTTTGTTCGATTGGGCACTTTGTATTTCATATTTAAAAATCAAAACCTATTTAACTTTTTATATTCCGAACAATATTTTTATATAAGTATTTTAATGATATTCAATTCATTACAAACCCTTGATATTACAATTGTTATCGACCATCAAAATGTGTCTATACTGTGTCTATTATCAGAATAAAAAGATATTTCTAATTGATTTTAAACGTCGTTATGTTATATTTCTTGTAAGGGTTTACACAAAGTGTAAAAACGCTATATTTTATCAAATGTGATGGAGGTGACTTGCTTGAAACAAATCACATGGCACGACTTACAACATATCATTAAAGATGGTGATGTGATTGGTTTACCAGCATTAGCTGTAGCCAACTTACCCGCCGAAGTTCTACGTGCTGTGTTAGCGCAACATGACACATATCATACGCCCAATGATTTAACGTTTATATTAGCGAATGATATCCATAGTTTAGGTGCCGCACCGGATTTAGATGATTTTATAGAACGTCGCATGATTAAACGTGTCATTATGAGTATTTTAACGGCTTCTTCCAAAACGGCACAAGCAATGAAAAATAATGACATTGAAGCTTATTTTTTACCACAAGGTATCATTGCAACTCATTATCGTCAGAGTAATCAATTATTACCTGGAGTTATTACTAAAATCGGATTAAACACAGCTGTTGATCCTAGATACGGTGGCGGTAAAGTAAATACACGAACAACGGATGATTTAGTTTCATTAGTAACCATCAACGATGAAACATACTTACATTACACATTCCCTAGCGTTGATGTGGCACTACTGAGAGGAACATACGCAGATCAACAAGGTAACATTTATTTAACTCAAGAAGCGTACTTGAGCGAGTGTTATCATGTCGCATTAAACACGAAAGCCAATCATGGGAAAGTTATTGTACAAGTTAAAGCTTTAGTTGACGACTATCAACTAAAACCGAATGAAGTTGTTATCCCAGGAAATCTTGTCGATTATGTATACGTCACAGAAGATGAAAAGAATCACCGCCAAGTAATTCAGAGTCATTATTTACCAGCCTTGTCTGGAGAAGAACGAATTGATGGAATACCTGAACCCGCATTACCTTTTAATAGTCGCAAATTGATTCTCCGACGTGCTGCTCAGTTTTTAACTTATGGCGATACAATTAGCATCGGTTATGGCATCAATAATGAACTCTCTAATTTATTGCACGAAGAATGTGTTGAACATGATGTGCAACCGATTCTAGATGTTGGCATTTTCGGTGGATTCGTTGGGAGTCGTGAACATTTTGGTATGAATTACAATGCAGATGTGCGCATGCCTCATGATCGAGCATGGGATTTTATTTATAACAATGGTGTATCAGTTGCCTATCTTAGCTTTGCTGAGGTTGATCAATACGGCAATGTCAACGTGTCTTACTTCAATGACCGACTAAATGGATGTGGTGGCTTTATAGACATTACGCAATCTGTAAATAAAATTATCTTTTCAGGTACTTTTGTAGCTGGCAGTCATGTCTCATGCCATAATCAACGATTAAACATTGAAACTGAAGGACAAAACCAGAAATTTGTATCAGATGTGAGCCATATCGACTTTAATGCACAATATTCACAATCACTCGAGCAAGAAGTCTATTTTGTTACTGATCGTGCAGTATTCGAACTCACCAATCAAGGCTTGAAACTAATTGAAATTGCACCAGGTCTTGATTTGCATAAAGATATTTTGAATCAAATGGCTTTTAAACCAATTATTGCTGATCATTTAAAATTAATTGATACCAGCATTTACAAAGAAAAATGGGGACAACTTAAACAATCAATTCATAAAGTATGAAAGTGAAGCTAAAGGGGGTATACTAATGAATTTCGATTGGATAAAAACGCGTTCAGACTTCGATGATGACAAGCCTGCCGTTATTGATCACGCAAAACAAACATCTTGGACATACCAACAACTCAATGCACGTGCTGATAATATGGCACATTATTTAACATCTCAAGGTGTTAAAAAAGGCGATGTTATCGGTATTTTTGCGCCAAATGATATTGCAATATTAGATTTATTATTTGCTTGTTTTAAAACAGGTGCGGTTTTTTTACCATTGAATTGGCGGCTTAACCCAAAAGAAATTGCAGCCATTGTGGAAGATGCACAATTAAAACTGCTCTTCTATGCTGAAAAACATTTAAGTTCACTCACCGATATTGACCAAAACTTATTGCATATGGATATTGATGTAGCGCAATATGATGAAATCGTAAATCCAGATTATCACCAACCTTTTCAAGCAACACCTGTTGAACCACAAGATCTTGCAGCATTAATTTATACAAGTGGTACAACCGGATCACCTAAAGGTGTGATGTTCTCATATGAATCATTTGTTCATAACGGCGCAAACTTAGAGCTGACGTATAAGTTCAATTCAAACTATATTACGATTGTATCAACACCAATGTTCCATGTTTTAGGGTTTAACGATACTGTATTACCAGTATTAATGTCAGGTGGCACACTTATTCTTCAACGTTACTTTAACGGCGAAGAATTGAATGACATGATTGCACAATATCACCCTACATTTATTATCATGATTCCGACAATGTATTATAGTACGCTACGTGCTAGTAATTTTAATCCTAAAAATTTTAAAGCTATGGATTATATCATCCAAGGTGGTTCACAACCATTACCAAGTATCCAAGCAGCTTTTAAACAATATGGCATAAACATTATTAACGGCTATGGTTTAACTGAAGCACCTCTTGTACTTGTTAATACACCGGAAAATTCAAAACGTAAGCCAATGAGTATTGGTAAAGCAGTCATGTTCGTTGATGCACGTATCCTTGATGATAACGGTGAGGAAGTACCTACTGGTGAGATTGGCGAACTTGCAATTAAGGCTAAAAATGTCACGCCAGGATATTGGAATAAACCAGCAGAGACTGCCAAAGCATTTCATGGTCGTTATTTATTAACTGGTGACTTAGCGAAGATGGACGACGATGGCGATATATTTATTATTGACCGCAAAAAAGAATTAATCATAACTGGTGGCGAAAATGTCTTACCATCCGAAGTCGAAAATGCTTTAGCTGAGCATCCACTAGTAGACCGGTGTGTGGTCGTTGGCTATGATCATCCAAAATATGGTGAATCAATTGCTGCAGCCATTATACTTCGCGAAGATGAACCTCATTACGCTGAAATTTTAGATCAACATATGCGAAGTCGTTTAGCAGGTTATAAAGTCCCAAGAATGTATGTACCAGTGACACATATGCCGTTAAACAGTACGCAGAAACCAGATAAACTTGCGATTCGACAAATGATGAATGACAAAGTCTCACAAACACTTTAAAGGTGATAAAAATTTTTGACATTTAGTGTAAGCGTTTACAAATAAAGCGTGTTGTTTTTGAATTAAATGCATTTCACATTAGTATTCATATTATTTTTAGGAGGAATTTATATGACATTTGAAAAAGAAACGGTCTTAAAAACATTATTTCCTGAAGATGTACTTAGTATTGCTAAAGGTTTAACAGACGGTGAAGTCGAATTTTTACAACAAGTAGATTCATTGCTAGAAAGTAAGTACCGTGAAAATATTAATCAACATTGGATAGACGCTACTGTACCCGAGGACTATTTTAAAGATCTTGGAGAATTAAATTATTTTAACAATCCATTACTTTACAAGGATCGTCCAAACGCCAAAATGCCTAGTCAACTATTTCAGTTTTTCATGTCTTACCTACTCGCGCGATTTGATATTTCCTTAGCTACCCTACTCGGTGTTCACCAAGGTTTAGGGCATAACACTTTCTATTTCGGAGGTAGCAAAGAACAAATTGCGAAATATGTACCTAAATTACAGTCACATGAACTGCGTACATGCTTTGCTTTAACTGAACCAGAACACGGTTCGGACGTTGCGGGAGGTCTTGAAACAGTCGCTGAACGCCAAGGCGATACTTGGGTTATCAATGGTGAAAAGAAATGGATTGGTGGTGCACATGTATCTGATGTCATTCCAGTATTCGCAGTAAATAAAGAAACTGGCAAACCCCATTGCTTTGTAGTCAGACCAGAACAAGATGGCGTCGATATTGAAGTCATTGATAATAAAATCGCACTTCGCATTGTTCCTAACGCCCTAATTAAATTAACTAATGTCAAAGTAGATGAAGCGGATCGCTTACAAAACATAACAAGCTTTAAAGATATTGCCAAAATTCTTTATTCAACGAGAGCAGGCGTTGCTTATATGGCTACAGGTGGTATGGCTGGCGCTTTACGTGCCACATTAGATTATGTCACTGAGCGTAAGCAATTCGGCAAACCAATTAGTAAATATCAGTTAATACAAGAAAAGCTAGCAATGATGCAAGGTAATTTAGCTCAAGCAATGGCAACATGTGCTCAATTAGCTAATATGCAAGCACATGGTGAATATGACGAGGTTGCAACTTCAACGGCGAAGATGATGAATGCCTTACGTTTGCGTGAGACAGTAGCTATGGGCCGTGGTATTACAGGTGGTAATGGCATACTAGCTGACGATTATGATATTGCACGTTTCTTCTCTGATGCAGAAGCGATTTACACGTACGAAGGTACACATGAAATTAATGCCTTAGTAATTGGACGCGCTTTGACTGGAGATTCTGCTTTCGTATAAATAGCAAAGAATTATATGAGATGCAGTAATATCACTAAAAAAAGACTTATTTTAAGCATAAAGCTTTTTCCTTAAATAAGAGGCTAAGATGACTGTCAAAGATACTCAATCAATTTTATAAAATAGCAACGTTATTCCAATTATCTTAATGGTTATCTTATCCTCAACTAAATTGGAGGAATCACTATGACAATTAATAAAGTAACCGTTCTTGGCGCAGGCACAATGGGCGCTCAACTGGCAGCACTTTTTGTGAATGCTGGACTTAAAGTAAAACTATTAGATATTGTAGTGGACAAAAACGATCCAAATCTCATTGCGAAAAAATCTTACGATAAAATTACAGATAAGAAACGGCCGCTACTATTCGACTTAAATCTAGCGAGTCATTTAACATATGGTAATTTTGATGATGACTTGGTAAATGATGATGCTGATTTATATATCGAAGCAGTCAAAGAAGATATTGAAATTAAGCATGCTGTTTGGCAACAAGTTCTACAACATGCTAAAGAAGATGCTTTATTCGCTACAAATACATCAGGTATTCCAATTAATGCGATTGCTCAAGCATTTAACGAGAAGGATCAAGAACGATTCTTTGGTCTACATTTCTTTAACCCACCACGTATTATGAAATTAGTGGAGTTAATACCTACGTCACACACGAAGGAATCTATTATATTAGATGTAAAAAATTTCGCGCAAAATGTGTTAGGTAAAGGTGTCATTGTCGTCAATGATGTGCCTGGCTTTGTCGCAAATAGAGTCGGCACGCAAACAATGAATGATATTATGTATCGCGCCGAGCAACACAAGATAAGCATTGTAGATGTGGATGCTTTAACTGGGCAAGCGATTGGTCGTCCTAAAACAGGTACATATGCGCTATCTGACCTAGTCGGTTTAGATATTGCAGTGTCTGTAATTAAAGGCATGCAACAAGTACCTGAAGAAACACCTTATTTTCATGATGTCAAAATTGTAAATACGTTGTTTGACAATGGCGCACTCGGACGTAAAACGAAACAAGGATTTTACAAAAAGGATAAAGAAACTAAAGCTCGACTTGTTTACGATGTTGAAAAACAAGATTATGTACCTGTATCGCAACCACAATTACCAATTTTAAATGAATTTAATAAAGACTTAGTGCATAACCTTGATACCATATTCAATGCGCAAGACGAAGCGGGACTATTTTTATGGGAGACATTACGTAATAATTTCTATTACTCTGCTATCAATGTACCTAAAGCTACCGATGATTTCCGAGACATAGACCGTGCGCTTGTCTGGGGGTTCAACTGGAAACTTGGTCCATTCCAATTATGGGATGCAATGGGATACGAACGTGTTAAAACACGTATGGAAGACGAACTTGGAGACTTACCACAATGGATTAGTGATTTAGATGGTGGCTTTTATAAACAAGATGAGACCATTGAATATGCAACACCTATTTCTCACTTCGTAAAAGATGAACTTTGGGATAAAGGTGATGCCAAACTTTCCGTAACTCATGATGATCAACTGTTACTGAAATTACAAAGTAAAAATAATGTCATTACCGATGAATTCAACGATGCGTTAGTTGATGCCATTGATTTACTGGAAAATGAACATTACACAAGTATGGTCATTTATGCAGATGGTAACAATTTCAGTGTGGGTGCTAACCTTTTCTTAATGAAAAAGGCGCATGAAGACGGTCTTGTAGATGATGTCGTTGCACAATCAATTGATAAATTACATTATAGCTTTAATCGTTTGAAGTATAGTTTGAAACCAGTAGTCACAGCTGTTCAAGGTCGTGCCTTAGGCGGTGGCTGTGAGCTTGTACTTTACTCACCTATTGTTGTCGCTGCAAGTGAAACATATATAGGTCTTGTTGAAGCAGGCGTTGGCTTATTACCGAGTGGCGGTGGCCTTGCAGAAATGGCTGATCGCATATTACGCACATCGCATAAGTTTGATGACAAACAAGCTTCCATGACAAAAGTACTGACGAATATCGCATTTGCGAAAGTCTCTACAAATGCCTTTGAGGCACGTCGTTATGGTTATTTACGTGATACAGATACGATTATTTTCAATACAGCACAACGTGTCGAAGTTGCGCTCAAACGTGCGAAATATGAAGCAGAAACAAACTATATTCCGAATCCTAGACATCAATATATCGCTTTAGGTGAAGACTTCAAAGCATTGATCCAAGGACAATTAGATGCGCAAAGACGGGGGCATTTTATTAGCGACCATGATTATCATATCGCCTTAAATATCGCCACAATTTTAGCGGGTGGTGATTTACCAAGAAATACATTTATAAATCAACGTTACATTCAATCGTTGGAGAAAATTGGCTTTATTGACTTACTAAAATCTAAAAAATCATATGAAAGAATTGCACATATGTTAAAAACTGGTAAGCCATTACGTAATTAAAAGATAGTCATTAAGAGAGGATGATAACCATGCAAGAAGCATACATTGTAGCTTATGGGCGTTCAGCCGCAGCGAAAGCAAAGCAAGGCGCATTATTCCACGAAAGACCTGATGATGTCGCAGCCAAAGTATTACAAGGCGTATTGAAACGTATTGACGGAAAATTCAATAAGAATATGATTGAAGATGTCATTGTTGGTACGGCTTTTCCAGAAGGATTACAAGGACAAAACATTGCACGAACGATTGCATTGCGTGCGGGATTATCTGACACGGTACCGGGTCAAACAGTGAATCGCTACTGCTCATCAGGATTACAAACCATCGCGATTGCAGCCAATCAAATTATGGCTGGTCAAGGAGATATACTTGTAGCTGGTGGCGTTGAATTGATGAGTGCCGTACCAATGGGTGGCAACGAGCCCACAAACAATCCAACCTTACAATATGATGATATAGGTGCGTCATATCCTATGGGTTTAACTGCTGAAAATGTAGCATCCCAATTTGACGTATCACGCGAAGATCAAGATGCTTATGCTGTCAGAAGTCATCAACGTGCCTATGACGCACAACGTGATGGTCGGTTCAAAGATGAAATTATTCCAATACGGGTAAACTCAGTTGAATATACAAACGCAGGACCAAAAGTACACACAAATATCTTTGACCAAGATGAATTTATACGCCCTGACACCACGATGGAGGCATTAGCCAAATTACGTACAGTATTTAAAGCTGACGGCACTGTGACTGCGGGAACATCTGCCCCACTTTCTGATGGTGCAGGATTTGTAGTTTTAATGTCTGGAGATAAAGTGAAAGAACTAGGCGTGACACCTATTGCACGATTCGTTGGTTATAAGGCAGTAGGCGTTGACCCGAAAATTATGGGTATTGGGCCTGCATATGCGATTCCTGAAGTATTGTCACTCAGCAATCTATCTGTTGAAGACATTGATTTGATCGAATTGAACGAAGCATTTGCTTCTCAAACGATTGCATCTATTAAAGAAGTAGGTCTAGATATATCACGTACGAATGTGAATGGTGGCGCTATTGCTTTAGGTCATCCATTAGGTGCTACAGGGGCAATGTTAACCGCGCGTTTACTTAATGAAATGGGTAGACGTCCCGATAGCCGTTACGGCATGGTTACGATGTGTATTGGTGTCGGCATGGGTGCAGCTGCTATATTTGAGTATGTGCGTTAGAATGGTTGATTTTGGATGAAGCGGATTCGTTAGGTTATTGAATGAAGTAGGCTGAAGTTGAAGCGGGTTGAAGTTGAAGCGGGTTGAAGCAATTTCGTTTTATTAATGAAGCTATGTGAAACATAGTGATTGAACAAAAAAGTGGTTTAATGGGATGGTGGGTATTTCCGTTTTAGAATTTAACATTTACACG